>NZ_JAZHOC010000004.1:0-5952 GCF_036553575.1 Methylobacter sp. Wu1
GTGAAAGTATTCGTTTTTTAAAATTTTAACCACAATATATTGTGCATTTTATATTTGCATATAACAGCATATAGACGTCAAAGAGAAAAATTTTGAATACTTTCACAGTCTCGTACGCATCGCGTACCTTTCTTGACTTGCGGTGTGCCGAAAAGCCCTGAAGCAGGTACGCAATGCGTACCCTACGAAGATGGGGAGACGCCAAATGCGGGGTTTATCAACCCAGCCTGCCACTGCTAAAACAGCGGTGCTCGGCGCGGCAAACGGGATGAAACCGCCCGTGCGTAACATCAGCTATTAAAATAGCTTATCCGATTATATTTTTTGAAAGGCCGTAAAGTAGGCCTTATTAAGCATTGCTAAAGTCGATTTTCTGCCACAACCTTCGTATGGATATAAATAACTCACGTTATTGCGCTAGCTAAGAATTTCTTAATAATTCCGAAATAAAATTAAGCAATAATGGTTTCTCTCTGGAGCTAGCGATTCTGATTGTCCTTCGGAGTTGCCAGACTTACATCAACCGAGTTTAGAGCAATTCTAATTTCTGGCAGGTCAGTTGGAGCGTTATACCTCGTAACCGGCTCTCTCAGTGTGAATTGATGAGAGATTCCAGACGGTTCTTCAAAATACCGGAACATTGAAGACTGCGGCCAGTTTCTGCATGGGAAGCCTGCTTGAAATTGAGGAGAGTGAATACAAGCTCTCCATGCCGATCAATCAATGACTAAATAGACAGTTGGATATGGATAAGATGAAGTCGGCAAGCAGGATTTATGGAGAGTCAATGAGATACAGCAAACTTGCACAACCTGAAGTACAGGCAAACCGGCGTAGCCAGATGCACAGCGATTCGTTCAAGCACGCTCACATATTAAGGAAGATCAAACCCTTTGACTGGGGCGACAGCAGACTAGGCATCAGGCGGGACGACATTGATGTTTTTAAAGCGGCGGCCCAGGTCTTCAATCACATTATCCTGGTTAGAGCGACCAATCCCGAGTCGTTGAAATACATCGGCAATAAGAATATGTATCCGAAGCCGATAGACTGCAAGGCAAAGACAGCCGATTGCGACGTTTATATACCATTTGCTTCCGGCCACATTATTCATGCAAAAACCGCCGGCCTGGTGGTTGATCCTACCTTGACGGGGGCGCAGGCTTTTAAGGATGGAAAGTATGCAAAAGCTGTTGAGGCCTGGGATGAGTTCCTTAAAGACAAAACGCCCTTTGAAAAATCAAAAAAAATATTCAAGCGGTATGGCAGCGAAAAAGGCTGTTTTGCCGTGGATACCGACATCAACAGTGAATATTATGGCTGCCTGATGATTTCCAGGGAAGATGCGCCTGCCAGTTTTGGCGAGGCGGCAGTGCCGAACTGGAGAAACAGCCATGCATGGATGGATAGCGCCAAGCATTCTACGTGCATGCAATATATACACGGTGATTATGATTTATACGCGCTGCTTAATCTGGATAATCCAAACGAGCGCCATCTGGAAAATGTAGTGTATGGCGTCAAGCACTATTACAGCCCGAAGCTTGAGGCGATTCAGGATTTCATTAACAAAGGCATCGGTACGCCCATGATCCAGCATGGTGACCAATTTCGCTATAAGCATCAGAGCGATAAAATCTATGCTTTCTATCCGAATAACAGCGTATATATCATTGACGAATCAACAGCTTCAATTGAAGAAATCTTTGAGATTGTCTATGGCGTCAATTGAACTCAAACGAGCAAAACGCATTAACGAAAAATAAAGCCCGTCATTGACATTGAGCGCAACACGGGCTCAATGCATTTCCCCTTTGAATAGCATAAAAATAGATCTTTATTGCCGGGGCAAGCCTTTAAAAAACTATCATGCTGTTGATACTGCCACTATCTGCGGCGCTGAAACAAGCTCATCAGGTAATTGCTGCTTCAGCGGCACGGACAATTTTCTCCCTCCGCCAAGACCAATAATCATAACAACTATAAATAGGATGATTGCAGTGCGGCTGGCATTAATCCCGATTACAATTAAGATATAGCGGTTTAATCAAGCAGATATAAGACCAAAAATATCATGAAATCTAATGAACGGCTTGCAGCCAAGAAAAACAAACGACGAAAACAGACACATCCGAGCAGTGCCTTATCGTCGGCGATTAGCATGCATCAAAAAGGGCATTTTGGTGAAGCCGAGAAAGTCTATAGATCAATTTTGAAAAGCCAGCCGGACAATCCCGATGCTCTGCATTTCCTGGGCGTGCTGCTGCATCAGACCGGCCAGAGCGACAAGGCCATCGCCAGCATCAGTCAGGCGCTCCGGATCAATCCGTTCTACCTGGACGCCTGCAATAACCTGGGCAATGTCTACAAGGAGACAGGCGACATGCAAAAGGCGGCCGAAACGTATCGGAAAGTGATCGACATGATGCCCAATCATGCCAGTGCCTGCAATAATCTGGGCGTTGTGCTAAGAAATCTAGGCGAGTACGAGGAATCGGTGCACGTATTGCTGAGAGCCGCCGAGCTAAGCCCGGGCAACGCCGATGTCTTCCAGAATCTGGGCAATACTTATCAGGAGCAGGACGAATACTACAAGGCGGCAGCCGCCTACCGGCAAGCCATTGCTATAAAACCTAACCACAAATACGCTTATGAGAGTTTGTGGCGGATGATGTTAAAAACGGGTCAGCCCGAGCAGGCCAGAAGCGTTTTGCAACGCTGGATCGAAGCCGATCCCGAGAGTCCGATTGCGAAGCATCATCTTTCCGCCCTTTTAGGCGAAGACATTCCCGACCGGGCTTCACAGGCTTACATACAGGACATATTCGACAAGTTTGCGGCCAGCTTCGACACAGTGCTAAACGGGCTTGATTACCGCGCGCCCGAGTTGGTCACGCAGGCAGTCTCCGTGCTTTTTCCCGAGCCCCGACAGGAGCTCAGAGTGCTGGATGCGGGCTGCGGCACCGGGTTGTGCGGGCCTTTGCTGCGGCCGTATGCCCGTACACTGGCCGGAGTTGACCTGTCCTCCGGCATGCTGAACAAGGCCAGGGGGCGCAATGTCTATGACGAACTGATCGAGGCCGATCTGGTGGAATATTTAAGCCGATATAAAGCCTTATTCGATCTGATCGTTTCTGCCGATACACTGGTTTATTTCGGCGAGCTCGGTCCTTTTCTGCAGGCTGCCGCGCATGCGCTGAATGCAGCGGGTGGCCTGGTTTTTACCGTGGAAAAAAGCGATGAAGACAGTGGCAATGGCTTTAAATTAAACCCTCATGGCCGTTATGCGCATACGCATGAGTATATAAAGGCTGCCTTGATGGCTTCGGGCTTTGATATGTGCGCGGCGGACACGGTTGTGCTGCGCAAGGAAGCAGGACAGCCAGTGATCGGCCTGCTGGTGACGGCTACCTTAAAATAGATTTTGATCAGCAAGGCAATCTGAACGGCGGATATGGGATGGCTTTGCCGTTATGGAGGCAATGATACTGATCGCAGATGCCTTATCTAATCGTGTTGATTGGTGGATGTAAAAGCAGCCACAGGACTTTGGGCCGGAGCTACGAGGGAAGGCGGCAGGGCGGTTGCTTGCTGGCCGGATATTTCCTTCAGCAGCTGGAAATCGGATATGAACTAACAAAGAAGTACTCAGTCACATTAAGGCAAAACAATAACAGGAAAATTGTCTTTTCTCAGCATTTTGATAGTGCTGAATAAGTATGATTTTATTTTCGTGGAATTAACCTTGGAGCGATTCCAGCTCCTGCTTATGTTGATTCGGTGCCTTGAGAAATATTTCATTGTTGCTTAAAGAAGAGGGCGCCATTTATCTAAAGTATTAAGGAGATATTTCATGTTGAAAAAAAAACTGTTTATGTCATTCCTGGTATCTTTGTTCGTCGCTTTCTTTTCTTCCATTTCCTTCGCTCAATCTGAATCAGAGCAACAAGAAGAAACTTTTAGCACAAATCCTAAAGAGCTAACCGGTAGAGCAGGAGATGTGCCTGTTTATTCTCATATCTATGGCGCTGATTTCATGACTGAGCAAGAGCGGTGCAATTATTTGCTGAAGCTGGATAGCATGAAAACAAAGGAAGAAAGGGATGCGTTTCGGAAGCAGCATCACGAAAAAATAGACATGCTTCGCAGAGAGAAAGGCGGCTAATAAATGGATTGTTGATCAGCTTCCGGCAATATGGGGGCTGGATATCGCAGATTGGGGCGAGGTACTCGCCGATTATAGGGTCGGCGAGCAGAACCGATGTTTATTCGGGACAACTAAAAATCCGGCTCGAAATCTCCGCATAGATTTTAAGTATCGCTTCTTTTGGTATTTTAGCCAGCCTGGTCAGTCAATTGCTCTAAACGATAGATCTCTGTTTGCGAGGAGTGAATAAACCTACTATTCCAAGACCGAACAACAGCAACGTAAGAGCAGTAGGTAGTAGAGCCAGCGCAAGAATGGCGGGGAGCGATGCTGTTGAAGGATGGCTGGCTGACATATGCAACGTGCCGCTTTCGCTTAGAGCCATTCGATTTTGGTAACCTTTAGCAATAGCATAGTAAAAATTCGCATTCAGATAGGTCTCAATAATGTCACCATACGAATTATTATATTGCCCGTTATCAGAACTAAAAACATCGCTGTCATTATAGGTTGCATAAAGGTTATGCGCTGTGCCGATGCTATCAGCATCCATATCTGTAATTGCTCTGGATAAGTCAGTTAGACTGAATGAGAAGTAACCATAGCAATCATTATTAGCGCTATACCGTGAAGCACAAGCCATGACGGTAGCGTTGTCAAATTCGCTGTCGAAATGATCGAGAGTTTGTGTTGTTTCAAGGCGATCGTTAGGCTCGATCCTGGTCATGGAGTTGGCTTGTGTAGCAGTAACGGATACCAGAAAAATCGCCAGTAAAATCCCTGCTCTGAATGTCTTTTTCATTATTCTTATTGATGCCCGTCTTGATTAACATCACATACTGAATATTATTTGCGCTGCAGTACTGGTAATAGGCTAACCTGACAGATACAACACGAGAAATAACAATTTGCTATAGAGCTTCAGTATGAGTATTGAAAGATTATCAAAAAGTACGATTGAGTTCAAAAATATCATATAGCGCAGGCTATTACTCAACCATTCTGAATGAAGCGATAGGTATTATCGGGCAGATGATTTTTAAGTCGCAAGTAAGTCTCGACCACCGGATAGCTTGAAATATTAATGTTATACTAACTGATGTTACGCAGTTAGCTGAAGTTAGATCGATTTAATAAATTATCGTTAGTTACTTGCTTTTAACAACCTGTGTAGGCTAGGTTGGAGCTTTAGCGGAAACCCGGCATGGGTGGCCGAAATGCTGGGTTTGGCAGCCTGGCCTACGGCTGCCCTGCCAAAATCAAGGCGAAATCCACGGTAGGGTACGCATCGCGTACCTTTCTTGACTTGCGGTGTGCCGAAAAGCCCTGAAGCAGGTACGCGATGCGTACCCTACGAAGATGGGGAGACTCCAAATGCTGGGTTTAGTAACCCAGCCTACCGCAGCTTTTAGCGGCGGTGCCCGGCGCGGCAAACGGGATGAATTCGCCGTACGTAACATCAGTTAAGGAACATGAACAAAATAATTTCCCAAGCAGCACAGTGCGAATGAATTCGCACCTACAACCTGAGCTATTTCATGCTCATCATTAACTGCGATGTTCGCCGCAAAACAGGAACATAAAGCGATTCGTACGTAACATCAGTTATACTAATTTAGATTTTGCAACTTGTGAGTTTATATTTTATGGCTTTAAACATTCATTTTTCGTTAACCAAACTGACGGCAGGCTCTAACCGATGAAAGTATTAGTCACCGGCACCGCAGGCTTTATCGGCAATCACGTAGCCATCAAATTACTGGAACGGGGCGATGAAGTCATCGGCGTGGATAATCTCAATGATT
>NZ_JAZHOC010000065.1:0-15669 GCF_036553575.1 Methylobacter sp. Wu1
CTGCTGGGCCAGCCGGAGGCGCTATGGCAGCAGCTGGCCGACGACCGCATCACTATCGCGTTCATGCCGACGCCGCTGGCCGAGCTGATGCTGGCATCGCCCCGGCCTGAACACTTGGCTCTGCGCTGCCTGTTGGCCGGCGGCGACCAGCTGCACGGCTATCCGCCGGCCGGGCTGCCGTTCGAACTGGTCAACAACTACGGCCCGACCGAGAACAGCGTCGTCTCGACCTCTTGCTCGGTACCGGCGGGAGGCGAAGGGCTGCCGCCAATTGGCAAGCCCATCGCCAACACCCGTGTCTACCTGCTGGACGATCATCTTTCGCCCGTTCCGGTCGGTGCCGTGGGCGAACTGTATGCGGGCGGCGCCGGACTGGCACGGGGCTACCTGAACCAGCCCGAACTGACCGCCGAACGCTTCATCCAGGATCCGTTCAGCCGCGATCCCCAGGTGCGGCTGTACAAGACCGGCGACCTGGGCCGTTGGCGGGAAGACGGCAGCATCGAATTCCTGGGCCGCAATGACTTCCAGGTCAAGATCCGCGGCTTCCGCATCGAACTGGGCGAGATCGAGGCCCGGCTGGCCGGACACCCGGCGGTCCGGGAAACGGCCGTGCTGGCCCGCGAGGACGGCGTTGGCGGCAAGCGGCTAGTGGCTTATTACACCGGCGACGCCGATCTGGCCGTGGACGACTTGCGCGCGTATCTGGCCGAGTCCCTGCCCGAGTACATGGTGCCGGCCGCCTTCGTGCATCTGGCCGCGCTGCCGTTGACTCCGAACGGCAAGCTGGACCGCAAGGCCCTGCCGGCGCCGGATGCCTATTTGGACTTTGTACCGCCGCGATCTACCGATGAAGCGAAAATTGCCGCAGTTTGGCGCAGATTATTCCAGGTCGAGTCTATTAGCGTGACGGCTAATTTCTTCGAGATGGGCGGGCACTCTTTATCGGCGGTTCAATTGTTGAGTCTGTTGAAACAGGAAGGCATTGAGATCTCCATAGCGATGTTATTTGAAAAGCCGACTATTGAATCGTTAGCCTGGGCGATTCGTGAAGACACACGGATTACAGAAGCAAACGCAATACCGCTGAGGAAAACCGGTAATCAAGCTCCACTGTTTTTAGTTCATGAGGTCACGGGCGAAATGCTCTATGGCCCTAATCTCGTGCCACATATCGATAGCGATATACCCGTCTACGGCTTGCCCGGACAACCGCTAAACGAAGCGCCTTATCACACCATGCAAGCAATGGCCGCCAGATTAGTGCGGATGATACGCGCAGTGCAGCCGCATGGGCCTTACCGCCTCGCCGGCTGGTCTCTTGGCGGGACGATTGCGTATGAAATTGCCGCACAACTTATTGGAGAAGATGAGACGGTAGAATTTCTAGGGTTGCTGGATTCATACTATAACTACGCGAATGCAAAAGGCATCATGACGGATGTCGATGACACAAGTTTATTGCTGGATTTCGTGTTGGCAGACGAGATGCCTTCGGCGATGGCCGATGAAATAAAATCGGCAGCTTCTTCAATGGATTTTGCGGAGTTGGTGAGCAAATGCCAGGCCTTATCTCTGCTGCCGGCTCATCTGACTGCCGACGAATTTCAGAAGTTTCTGCATCGCTGGCACAACCATAAAATAGCGGACGCTCAATACTGCGCCCGCAAGTTGCCGATCCCAATCCATTTATATGCCACCACTGAGCATGCTGAAGAAAATCCCTTCCGGAATTGGGACTCGGTATTGCCGAAGCAGCAAATACGGCTGATACGGGTGACGGGTTCGCATCAAACCATGATGGAATCGCCTCATGTCGATTCGCTGGGCGCAGCGCTTTCCGCCTCAATTCGGGAGGCAGGTGCCGGGAAGCCGATGGATCATAGCAACGGCTACGATCCGTTAGTAGCGCTTCATTCCGGCAGTTTCGCTGTGGCGCCTTTATTCTGCGTACCGGGTGCGGGAGGCAGTGTGAGCGCGTTCACCGATTTGACCTTAGCTTTGGGATCGTCAAGACCTGTCTATGGCTTGCAGCCGCGTGGACTGGACGGCGAAATGGTGCCGCATGCGACCGTACCCGCCGCTGCCAAAGCCTATCTGCGAGCGATCCAGTCGGTATATCCGGAAGGGCCATTACATCTGGTCGGCCATTCCTTTGGCGGATGGGTCGTTTTCGATATGGCGCTGCAACTGGCTAAGAGCGGACGCAGCGTAGCTTCGCTGACCTTGATCGATACCGATGCGCCGCATGAGCCGCAATGCGTCGCGCGCGAATATACGGAAACCGAAGTGTTGATGAAACTGGTCGAGATCTATGAGCAATCCATTGATGCATCTCTGGCAATACAGGCCGCCGATCTGGACGGGCTTGACGGCGATGCACGCTTGAAACTGCTGCATCAACGCCTGGTAGGCGTCGGGCTGATGCCTAAACAATCTCAGCCCGAAATGCTGACCGGCACATTCCGCACCTTTGGCACGGCATTAAGAACCCGCTACTGCCCGGAACATCACTATGCCGGACCGCTGCGGCTCGTGTTGGCTCAGACTGATCAATCTGACCACGAAGCCGTCGTCGCAAAATGGCGATATTGGGTTAAGGATCTCAAATACTGGCAAAGTGAAGGCAATCATATGACTGTTATCAAGGCGCCTTATGTCAACGCTTTAGCGGATTGGCTGGAATTGGGGAGGCATAAGTGATTGAGGCGCCGAGTCGGCTATTTCCGTTTTAGGAAACCGGCTCGATGCGCCCGAGCTTAGCGCGGCTTATGTCGGGTTTGGTTCGGACAATAAATTCATCCCGGTTTTTTAACCTTAAATCAACAAATGACATCATCCTATGAACACGGCAAACGAATTGGAAAAAGAAAATTATCAAAGTGCAAGTTTGGCGATGATGGGGCGGCCCTTCTATCTACTCTGGTGTGGCGAGACTGTCGCGTTAATCGGCGCCTCGCTGATGGAGTTCGCATTAGGCGTGTGGGTCTATCAAAAAACCGGCTCGGCTCTTGATTTTTCCGGCGTGCTGGTGGCGGCTATTTTACCGGCAGTGTTCATTATGCCGATCGCCGGCGGCATCGTTGACCGCTTCGACCGGCGCTATGTGATGGTTGCGGCCGATCTGACGGCTGTCGCGTTATTGCTGATGCTGGCCTGGTTTCTTTGGCATAACAGCCTTGATATCGAGCATCTTTATGTCTTCAATGTTGCAATGTCGCTGATCGCGGCGTTCAGGACGCCTGCCTATACGGCGTCTGTCAGCAAGCTTCTGCCCAAGGAAAAATATACGCAGGCCAGCGGCTTGATGGGGGTGAGTTCCAATGTGTTAAGCATGTTTGCGCCTTTGGTCGCGGGCAGCCTGATGGCGGCGATAGGGCTGCAGGGCATAGTCTTTATCGACATCACTGCATTTGCTATGGGCTCCATATTGATTTTGAACGCTTTTTTTTACACCGGTAGAGCCAGTGGCAATATCGGCAAGATCAGGGCCGACGATACGGAAGCGGTAAGCGGCAGCGTTGCCTTGGCGCTAGTGTTTTTCAAGAAGGAGCCGCTGATGCTGTGGCTGCTGGTATACACCGTTCTTCAGCAAGGTTTTGTGACGCTCGCGTCAACGATGATTATGCCTCTGGTGCTTTCCCATTACTCCGAAAACGACTTAGGCGTCATTCTCACGGTCGGCGGTGTGGGAGGACTGATTGGCTCAATCCTGTTGACAGTGATGGGAGAGCTTAAGCGTTTGATGCTTTGGGCGCTGGCGGCTGATGTGATGCTGGCGCTTTGCATATTGCTGGTTGGCGTCAATACATCCTTCAACCTTTACTGCGTGTCGGTGTTTACCGCCTTGCTGGTGGGCGGCTTTGCTCAGGGCTGTAATCATTCGCTGTGGATGAGAAAAATTCCGAATAAGTTTCAAGGCAGAATCTTCTCGATCATTAATGTTGCCGCTTTGCTGACTATAAGTATCGTTGTCATGGCTGGCGGGTTTTCCGCCGATCAGATTTTTGAACCTGCTCTATCTGAAGGCGGTCTGTTAGAACAGACGCTAGGCCCCTGGATTGGAACAGGAAAAGGGCGTGGCATCGGGCTTATGTTCGTTATCAGCGGCTTTATAGGGGCACTCATTTCACTGGTTGGATTTTTAACAAGACTGCGCCGATTGGATCTGATCGTGCCGGATGCACCTGGCTCAAATGAGTCCTAAGTGTTTGAAAAAATAATGAGCCGGGTTTTCCCGGCAGAAAATGCAATCAAAAATAAAAAAGTAAGGAGAAATAGCATGTCATACGATTACCTGAAACTCCTGGAATCAAACGCAAGAACTTATGCCAGATTCTTTAACAAAGTGTTTTCAACGGGTCATGGGGTGCGTGTTCGGGATTCCCAAGGAAACGAGTACATAGATTGTCTGGCTGTTGCCGGCGCTTTGCCGCTAGGACATAACCATCCTGAAATTAAGCAAGCTGTTGTCGAGTATATTTCATCGGATGGCATTCAACAGGCACTTGATTTTTCCACTCCGGCCAAGATTCAATTTGTCAAGGATCTGTTCTCGCGGCTGCCGCCGAAATTGCGCGACGATGGGCGGATACAGTTCTGCGGGCCGACCGGGTCTGATGCAGTCGAGGCCGCACTCAAACTGGCGAAATTTTATACGAAACGGCAAGGCATCATGGCGTTTCATGGCAGCTACCATGGCATGACTTCGGGCGCTCTTGGCCTCATGGGTAATTTACACCCTAAAACCGGCGTGGGCCTGGCGGCGGCCGGTGTGCAATTCGCCCCTTTCCCTTACCGTTTCCGGTGCCCATTTGGAACCAATGGCGCTCAAACCGACCAGCTATCGATCAATTACATCCGCACGATTTTATCGGACCCCGAGAGCGGGGTGTCAAAGCCAGCCGCTATCATCGTCGAAGCTGTGCAAGGAGAGGGCGGCGCCATTCCGGCTTCCATTTACTGGCTGCAAGAGCTAAGAAAATTGACGCTTGAATTCGATGTGCCGCTGATCATCGACGAGGTTCAGACAGGACTTGGACGGACAGGCACCTTATTTGCCATTGAGCGCGCAGGCATAACGCCGGATATTCTGGTTTTGTCCAAGGCCATTGGAGGCGGTTACCCGTTGTCAGTCGTGGTATACGATAAACGATTCGATGTCTGGACTCCCGGCATGCACGCGGGCACGTTCAGAGGCAATCAGTTGGCGATGGTCGCAGGAAGCACCACGATGCGGGTGATCGATAGAGATGGACTTGTTGACAATGCCAATAAGATTGGCGATATTCTGAAAAAAGGCCTGATTGAAATTGCGCAAGACAATCCAATCCTGGGTGATGTGCGCGGGCTTGGGCTAATGATCGGCGTTGAAATTGTGAAGCCGGGCGGCGGCGATCAGCCAGGTGCTCCGGATGGGGAGCTCGCCAAGGCCATAAAGCGAAATTGCTTTAAAAACAAACTGATCATTGAAACCGGAGGGCGCAATGGCTGCGTGCTTCGTTTTCTGCCGCCTCTCATCGCGACGGAAGCCGATGCCGGCGAAGTACTGGATCGTTTTGAGCAGGCTGTTGAGGCCGTAGAGACAGGGGCAGTTCATGCTTGATATAAGTCCTAACCATTCGAAATTTCTCCGGGAGAGGCAAAATGGCCAATTGCAAAAGCAGCAATTGGCTGCCGCCGACACGCTGGGGGTTTCTTTTGAAAAGCCAATAATAAGTGTCCAGAGTCTCACGAAATCCTATCATATTGGATCAATGACCGTTCCCGTATTGAAGGGCATCGACCTATGCGTCAAAGAGGGCGAGTTTGTATCCATCATGGGTCCGTCAGGCTCAGGTAAATCGACTTTGCTCAATGTGCTGGGGATTCTGGATCGTTACGACGACGGTGAGTATGTTTTGGATGGAACCCTGATAAAGCCGCTTTCCGAAACGGAGGCCACGCGACACCGCAATCATTTGATTGGCTTCGTATTCCAGTCATTCAATCTGCTGCCTTTCAAGAGCGCTATCGATAACGTGGCCATGCCGCTTTATTACCAAAAGGTTCCCCGCAAGCAGCGGGAAGAAAGGGCGCGGAAGCTATTGGAACGCATGGGGCTGGCCAGCCGGATGGATCACTTGCCCTCGGAGCTGTCGGGCGGGCAGCGGCAGCGGGTAGCCATTGCACGCGCATTGGTTACCGACCCGCCTCTGATCTTAGCCGACGAACCGACCGGCAATCTGGATACCAAGACTTCAGAGGAAGTGATGGAATTGTTCACCGAAATAAACCATGAAGGCAAGACGCTTGTCGTCATCACGCATGATGAAGAAGTCGCTGAACGAACGCGTCGCGTTATCCATCTGCAGGATGGGCGAATCAGGCACTAACTATTAACTATGGACCATACCACTCATGATTGATTTTGAACGCTGGGCCGAGCTCGGGCAATCCCTTAGCAAGCACAAATTGCGGACAGGCTTGACTGCTTTTGGAGTCAGTTGGGGCATTTTTATGCTGGTTCTGCTGTTAGGAATGGGGAAGGGGTTGGAGCGTGGCACGATGACGCTTTTCCAGGACACGGCGTTAAATAGTGTCTGGATCGGAGGTGGCAAAACTTCTCAATCCTATAAAGGTTTAACCCCAGGTCGCGCGGTGGGGCTGGAGATTGATGACGTCGCTTTGCTTGAAAACTTGCCAGGGGTGGAGGCCGTTGGGCCTACCAAATTATTGGATAAAGGATATGTTATGAGATATGGAAAAAATACCGGCTCATTCCAGATAAACGGCATTAGCGCCGTCAATGCTGAAATTCAAAAACTGGCCTTGCTGAGCGGACGCCAGATTAACCAGTTGGATGAGCGCGACTCACGTAAAGTCGCCATAATCGGCGCCCGGGTTAACGATGTGCTGATGAAAAATCAACTCAATCCCGTAGGAAAAACGATTTACGTAGGAGAAACACCGTTTACTGTGATTGGCGTATACAACAAAGCGTTGGGAGAGCAGTCGCCCAATCGCGTCTACATTCCATACTCCACGTTGAGGCAAGTGTTTGACCCTGCCCCGACAGTCAATATGCTTGCCTTGACGGTATCGTCGGGCTATAGCTGGCCGGATCTGAAGCCGGAAGCCATTCGGCTGCTATCCCAGCGGCATCGGTTTGACCCGAACGATTCTGCCGCTCTGGAGATCTACGATATCAGTGATGAAGTAAAAAAAGTGGAGTCCTTAATGAGCGGTATCAGGCTGTTCATGATTATTGTCGGAACCGGTACATTAATGGCGGGCTGTGTCGGGGTCAGCAATACGATGCTGGTCACTGTCAAGGAGCGCACGCGTGAATTCGGTATTCGCAAAGCCATCGGCGCTTCCTCGGCTGATATACTTTTCATGGTATTGCATGAGACACTGGTCATCACTTTAGCCGCAGGCTATGTGGGGTTGATTGCAGGGGTAGGGCTTGTCGAATTGATCAGCCAGGCCGGCATCGAATCGGATTACTTTCGTGATCCTCAAGTCGATCTTTCTATCGCTATTTCGGCGCTAGGCGTTTTGATACTTGCTGGTCTTATCGCAGGCTATCTGCCGGCGCGCCAGGCGGTGCGCGTATCACCTATTGAGGCACTCAGACATGAATAATTTTCGTCGAATTGTAGTCCGTACCAGTTGGCTTTTATTGGTTTCTGCCTTCGTGTTTGGCAGTGGTTTCTGGTTGTTTGTTTCAGCCGGCGCCAATGAAATCACCGTGCGGACAGAAAAACCCTCTCGCATGACCATTGAGCATTATACCGTCGCCACCGGGCAGATTGTTCCCAATCGGAAAGTCAAGATCAAATCTCAAGCGAACGGTGTGCTCGAAGAAGTGCTTGTTAAGCAAGGGCAATGGGTGAAGCGCGGGGATGTGCTGGCCCACATACGGCTGCGCGCTGATCCGGTGGAGGTTAATACCGTCCAGGCGCAAATCAGAAAAGCCCGCCTTGAGTACCAGCGAGCGGCCGCCGAACTGGAGCGGCGCAGTCATCTTCATGACCAACATCTGATTTCCGACGCTGCGTATCAGGATGACAAGCTGAAATACGATGTATCAAAGTCGACCTTGGAGCAGGCCGAACGCGAATTGGAACTGCGCCTCAAAGGTGCCTCACAGCAATTCAAAACCACCTCGACCCTGATTACCGCCACCATGGACGGCATGGTGCTGGACCAGCCTGTGGAGATTGGCGATTTCATCATTAAAGCCAATGATCTTTCTGAAGGTACGACGGTTTTCACTATTGCCGACATGCATAGCCTGATCTTCAAAGGCGAAGTGGAAGAAGCAGATACCGGGCGCTTGCAGGAGGGCATGCCCCTTATTCTGAATGTCGGCGCCCTTCCGGATGAACAGTTCGAGGCCACACTGGATTTTATAGCGGCGGAAGCCAAGAAAACCGATCAAGGCCGGAAAGTATTCGAAATTCGCGCAACCATCAAGCCCAAGTTGGGGGTGTTTCTCAGGGCTGGCTATAGCGCGACAGCCAAAATCGTATTTTCCCGGCATGAACAAGTCATGACCATTCCCGAAGGCAGCCTAATATTTCGCGGAGACGAATCCTATGCTAAAGTAAAGCTGCCGACTGGCGAGATCGTCGAGAAGAAGCTTGTCACCGGTCTCTCCGACGGGCTTAATATTGAGGTGATTTCAGGGCTTGACGAGCAAGACAGCGTTGTGTCATCAAAAGCGGTAGAGAAGCCATTATAGAATACCGCAGGAGATAGTTTATCGCTTAATGCCGCCCATTTTTTTCGCTTTGGGAGCTTGGTTTTTGCTGGAATGGAATTCATGTTCGATACTGGCTGCTGAGTCGGCTGCCCAGTCATCTGCTGGATATCTGTCACAAAGCAACAGAGGAAGTCCCACAACTATAATAAAGGAAAGTTATGATAGCGCAGAAGATAGTTTATCGCTTAACGCCGCCCATGTTTCGCTCCGGAGGCTTGGTTTTGCTGGTTTTGCTGGGATGGGCTTCCTGTCCGGTACTGGCTGCCGAGTTGCCGCCCAGTAATCTGCTGGATATCTATAACAAGGCAATAGAGGAAGATCCGCAACTGATGAAGGGAAAGGCAATCCGCCAGGTTAGCGAAGAACAGCACAATCAGGCCAAGGCCAAGGCTTTGCTCCCATCAGTAAACCTCTCCGCCAATGTCACCGGCAATCATCAGCATATCGGTTTAAATGACCCGCAGGCAATCGGTGTCGCCGGAGAAGATCTGTTTCTCAGCGATGGTTACGATATCTCTCTTTATCAGCCGGTGTTTCACTACGACAGGCTGATAGCCATGGATCAGGCTGGCCAGCGAGTGGAACAGTCCGAAATGGAGTTGAATGCGACCCATCAGGATTTGATTTTGCGAGTGGCGGAGCGGTATTTCGGCTTGTTGGGCGCGCTGGACAACCTGCGGTATTCCGAGGCTCAGAAGGACACGCTAGGCCGGCAGCGCGAACAGAGTCAGCAGCGTTTCAATTATGGCGAAATTGCCATCACCGATGTGTCGGAAGCCAATGCGGGTTATGATCGTGCAGTAGCCGATGAAATCGAAGCCCAACAACAGCTCAATGACGCCAGAGCGGCATTAAGGGAAATTACCGGCGAATACTATGACCGTCTCTCAGCGCTTGCCGAGGATATTCCTTTAGTCAAGCCGGAGCCTTTGAACGAAAAGAACTGGACTGATCAGGCGCTGACGCAGAATCCGCGCATTGTAGCCGCCACCCTGGCCTCCAATATCGCCCGCGATGAGATTAGCCGGCTTGACTCGGCACATCTGCCCAGTGTCGATTTCAAGGCAAGCAACGGCTGGATGGAAACCGGAGGCCAGTTTGGCAACGCTACTATTTTTTATAACAGTTTCGGGTTGGAGATGAATATGGCGTTATACGAAGGCGGTCAAATGACTTCGCGATCACGGGAAGCGGCTCATCGGCATGACGAGACTCTGGCTACGCTGAAGCAAGAACAGCGCAGTGCGGAAAGGCAATCTCGCGACGCCTTCTATGGCGTAGTGACCGGCGTCAGCCGTGTGCAGGCATTACGGCAAACTCTCAAGTCGCAGGAATTGTCGATGAAAGAGATAGAATCCGGTATTCAATTCGGCAGCCGCACTACGCTTGATCTAGTCGTGGCGACGCGCGAATGGTACCGGGTTCAGCGGGACTACGCCAAAGCCAGGTATGACTATTTGTTAAACACCCTGCGGCTCAAGCGCTCCGCTGGTATTCTCGAGTACGAAGATTTGGCAAAGATCAATACATTCTTGACTGACTCTGCCTCGGCAGCTCAGCCTTGATTTTTGCTTGATGTCGACTGAATATCGGTGTTCTGTCGCTGATGTTATGCCGTTGCAGGGTCGAATTCACTTCATATTCGACCCGGGCAAGCATCCGTGTACCGGCCTAGGCGGTGCGAATACCCGCAAGAGGCACAAGTACCCAAGGCATAAATGAATCCGCACCTACACGGCAGATTCGAATTTTCCTGGCACGCCTGCCGTTGGATTCGCCTCCGAGACGCATGACACGCTTCCATTATTAACCTTTAACTTCCGCCACCTGATACGCCGGCAGGTTGTTGCAGATGACGCTATCGCCGGGCTTTAAAGTCGGTCCCAGCTGCCAACGCAGGTATTCTTTAAAACGCTCTCCGCTCATGGCTTGATCCGCGCACCGGGGCCGTGAATCGGCCGGCAGGCAAACCGGCAATCAAGGCCATCGTTTACCAATGCTCCGCTGTTGCAGCATCCCTACAACGTACACCACTCAAAGCACGGCCATATCAGTGGACGCACTGATTTCATCCAGAAGCATCAACCGGGATGCATCGCAATGGCATCGTCCCAGTTTCCAGTTTTGCCGCTATAGGCTGCATCGTCGCGGCCCTGTTCACTGGGGCATGGACTGTTTTTTCTGCCGGCTCGATCTGGCGGACAAAGCGGGCTAAGGCACTGGCTGAAGTCTCCAAGACGTAGCTTTCTTTCAGCCAGTTTCTTGGCTGCTGCAAGGTCATGGAGGGCTGCACCGCCAACTACGCTGTGATCGGATTCGTGAGATTCCAGCCGATTCATCAGTATTTGCCCGTTATTCACTGAAGCGTGCTGTAAAACTTCGGGTTCAGATTGTTTTTTATAAAACAGCCTGAACGGGCGCGATCTCAAGTCAGGTATCAGGAATAACAAGGGCCTTATATTAGCGCTTGATTATTTCTTGATGAGTTCTTCAGATTTAACTGTTTTTTCAGATTGGTTTTATGGAAATTTAAGGTTGGCTTGGTTAACACTGTAGTCGAGATTGAGCTGATGATTTCACCAATGCGGTATCGGTCTGATTCTGCCAGTCAATAGTCTATCTCTGCCCATTAAAATTAACGCAACGGGACCTGTTAAAAAACAAACTTACAAGAAAGGAGTGTTTTTTATGTTTCTTAAATACTTTCATCGGTCTAGTATTTTATTATTAGTTCCAGGAATGGTTATGGCAAACCAGAGCGTGCCAACTATTGACTGGCAAGCGTGTCATCCAGAATCCGGCCTGCCATATTTTTGCGGGTCTGTCAGTGTACCTCTCGACCATAATGCGCCTGAAGGGGAAAAACTCACCCTGTCCTTGATTAAATTGTCGGCAACCGCGAGCACAGGAAAAATTGGATCGCTTTTCTTCAACCCCGGCGGGCCTGGTAATTCGGGAGTCGACTTCGTACTAGGCATTGGCTCATCGCTTCGGCCAGAAATCCGCGAAAAATTCGACGTGATCGGCTTCGACCCTCGAGGCATAGGCCTAAGCAGTCCTCTCGTATGCTTTAACGGTCCAGTTACTGTGCTGCCGTTCTCTTTTCCCCGTAATCCTGACGAAGAAGCCTTACGGGCAGATTTCGACAGGACGATGGCCAGTTCATGCAAAACTAACGGCGGCCCTGTGCTTGATCATATGTCAACCGCTAACGTAGCCCGGGATCTCGATCTGCTGCGCCAGGCCGTCGGCGATAGCCAACTCAATTATGTGGGCTACAGCCATGGGAGCTTTCTCGGCATCACTTATGCGAACCTGTTCCCTGACAAGATCCGGGCCATGGTTCTGGACGGCGTTGTTGATCCCGTCGCTTATACTACCGGCCATGGCAACGAGGGCTTTAACCTGCCCGTTACCACGAGATTCGGTATAGATAAAGGGGCGCAGGCGACGCTGAATGAATTCTTACGCCTTTGCGATCAAGTAGGTGTCGCTCAGTGCTCCTTCGGCGATGGGGCGACCACCAAGTTTGATTTTCTGGTCGGTTACCTGCGGATGGCGCCTGTCCACATGATCGATCCGACCAAAGGTCCCGTCGACCTTACCTATGACCGGTTCATTGAAACGGTTATCAGCGCGCTGGCGAGTTCATCGGAATGGTCACTGTTGGCGAGCGCCTTGAATGAAATTTACGGCAATATCACTAATGGCTCGATATACACAGCCTTGAGGGCAGGAAGTGCATTTACTGCTTTAACTGCTGCCCTGGGCAGCACACCCAATCCCGATGATTTGACACGTACCGCTCAGCAATTCGCGGTCATGTGCAGCGATTCCATCAACCCCGATAATTACGCGGCTTGGTCTTTGGCGGGAGAAGCCGCCGAGGCCGATACTGGGATATTTGGGCGCTTCGCGGCCTGGCAATCCAGCCCTTGTGCCGTTTGGCAGGGTAACGATCCAGATCGCTATCTCGGCCCGTTTACCCAAACGACCGCAGAACCGATACTCCTCGTTGCCAACCGTTTCGATCCCATAACGTCGTATGAAGGCGCCCTGCAAGCGCACAGCCTCCTGCCCAATTCGGCCTTGCTGACGCTCGAAGGCTGGGGACATACGTCGCTTTCTCTTTCATCCTGCGTGGACCAGGCTGTGTCTAGCTATCTGCTTACCTCCAAGGTTCCCAGCACTGAAGCTAGCTGCCAGCAAGATGCAGCACCTTTCGCCGATGCATCATCCGATCCGGCATCCTTAGACTTAAGTACATTGGCGGAACTGATATTATCTGGTGCAACACCACCTGATACAACACCACCTGATACAACACCACCTGATACAACACCACCTGACACAACACCACCTGACACAACACCACCTGACACAACACCACCTGACACAACACCACCTGACACAACACCACCTGACACAACAAAGCCTGATACAACAAAGCCTGACACAACAAAGCCTGACACAACAAAGCCTGACACAACAAAACCTGACACAACAAAACCTGGCACAACAACTTCTAACGGAACAGGAACACCTGTTGTTTCAAGGACTTACGTTACTTATGATCCTGTTACGGGCACGGTAACTATTCCAGCGGTGCAGGTCGGCGGTAAGGTTGAGTTTGTCAATGTCAAATTGGGATTTAATCCAGAAGGAACGCTTAGTGTTCTTTCTTCTGAAGCCCCTAATGCACCCGTTGCGGCTAGTGCTGTCTATGATCTCACTGCAGGCACGGCAACTATTCCAGAGGTATTGGTTAACGGTAAAACTGAGTTTGTAAATGTTAAATTGCAGTCAAACCGGGACGGCACATTCAGCGTTCTTTCTACTGAGAAACCTTCTGTCGCCAAAACTTACACTATTTATGATCCTGCTACGGGCACAGTAACTATTCCAGCGGTGCAGGTTGGCGATAATGTTGAGTTTGCAAATGTCAAATTGGGATTGAATCCAGGAGAAATACTTAGCGTTCTTTCTTCTGAAGCGCCTGATCTTAAGGTTCCCGTTGCGGCTAGTGCCGTCTATGATTCCGCTATTGGCGCGGTAACTATTCCAGAAGTACTGGTTAACGGTAAAACTGAGTTTGTAAATGTTAAATTACATTCAAACCCGGACGGCACATTCAGTATTCTTTCTACTGAAAAACCGCCTGTCTCCTAGATGCTCATTGCTTATGATCCCACTATAGGCATAGGGATTGTCCCAATGGTGCAGGTTAATAATAAGGTTGAGTACGAAGATAGAAATGGACCTCAAACCAGACAGTAGATTAAGTGATAAAACGGCTCTATGGCGATCTCAAGCCATGAGCAAGCCAAGAAATCACTCACTGCTGTTAAAAGCCAAGACGGCGAACCGCCATAAGCCGCGGCAGTCAAATGCTGCCGCGGTGGCATTGTTAGGATAGGCGAAGTCAAACTCCGGAAATCGCCAGCGTGAGAGTACGGATTAATGCGGGGCACATGGACGGAGTCACCCGCAACAGTAGGGTTGGCGATGTGGTAATGGCGCGGGATCGAAGAGGTGGCATCGTCTGGCTTTATGGTATAGGCAACCTGTAAAGGGAGTATCTACACTGCCTAACGATCTCGGCCATTGACAGGTTTATCCGGCACAAGCTGGGTTGCCGCTATAAAAAAACGCTCATCGCCGGCGCATTAGGTGGCGGAAGTTCAGGCCATGCTTGCAACACACGGGAGCGGCCCTCAAACACCGGCCGCCTTACCATCCCGGCCTGAATCCGATCGGGCAGATCTTGGCCAGGCTGAAGGCGCTCCGGCGCACGGCCGGCCAATTAATGGATCGTTTTCAAGCATTCAGGTTATGTTTCTAATTAAAAGATAATTGCTCTAAATTGAGGCTAATTAATAGGTAATTATACGAATAGAGATAAAATCAAGATTACAATAGCTTAAGACATATTTACTGTAGCTGTATTTATTAGGATACAGAAACACTATATCAAACTGCGGAATATCCAATGAAATGCATGTGGCGAAGAATATCTGATGCTATAGAAATTTTTGAAAGCTTCGCTTTATGCTGAATTTCACGGATACACATGTTGTTAGGACATCATCCATTTTACAGAACAAAGACAAGGTAATGAAAAGAGCCTTTGTGAATAGTAAAAATATCGTCGTTCTGAGCAACTTAAATCATGAAGGCTGGCTGGTGTGTGAGGATAAGTTAAGCAAGAGCATTCTTATAGGGGATTTTGGGAATTTGGCGTACCGCGAGCAAATAGTGAAACAGCGGATGCAGTCAGCCAATTCTTTAACTAAGGTGAGGCTTAGGTTTGGAGTTAGGATTGCCTCTGGTACTTTCGAGCATGCTTCTGTAATCATGCTTGATATGGATGACGATTCCGCCTTCCTGGCTGACGGATCTGCAGAGTGTCTGTATCTTGTGGAGAATATCCAAGCGGCAGCACGGCTGTTTTGTGCCGTGTAGGCAAATTCATTTATGCCCTTTGCGGGTATTCGCACTGCCTAGGCCGGTACACGGATGCTTGCCCGGGTCGAATATAAAGTGAATTCGGCCTTACAACAGCGTAACATCAGTTACATGGAAACCTGTTATGATCTAGCGGCTATGCAGAAAGACTTGGGCACTTGGCCCGTTTACTACAATAACCAACGTAATCAATGGAGAAACTGTCTAGAATGAGAGATTTCCAGGTTGAAGTTAAACCGGCAAACATTGATATAAATTAATTATTAACCCCTCTACACACTGAAAAAAATGAATAGTCGGCCGTTTATTTTCGATCAGCTTCATATCGAAGTGGCACGTAACGCTTCGGATGACTTCAATTTGTTCCATGACAAGCATAAGTGGCTACAAATTGTGCACAACCCGTTCAAAGGCCCTATCGTTCTGGGGTTTCAACTCAATACCCTGATCGAATA
>NZ_JAZHOC010000052.1:0-6270 GCF_036553575.1 Methylobacter sp. Wu1
AAAACAATCTGCTTCTCAAAGTTGGAAACCCTGCATGATACGGTCATCGGATTACTGATTAACAAGGTTGAATTTGGCTTGGATATTCATGCCAAATTACAGATTTAACCCACTACCAACGTTAAGAATACACGTGATTATCTTTTTCCAGTCAATGCAAAATTTTTACCGGTCACGCCGAGCTTCTTCTTCCTCGTTCAGAAAAAAACTGAGGCGCTCGTTAAGAATGGAGGACAGATAAAAATTAAGGTCTTTTGATTTCTGGGCCAATCTGATCTGCAGAATGGCGTCTCTGGTTTGCCCTGTCATATAGTAGTATTCGGCAAGATAGCGATGCGATTCGGCCGGTTGGTTTAAATCGCTGTAGGTTTGCGCCAGGAGCTGCATATACATCGGCTGTTGCTGGATTTTAGGATTCAACGCCATCAGATTTTTGCGGGCCGCCTCGGGGTTGCCCGCTTTCAACAGAGACGTTATATATTCAAGCTTGACGGCATCATTGTCAGGAAATTGTTTAACCGTTTTTTGATAGAGGGCAAGGGCTTCAGGATAATGCTTTGCTTCAAGCAGCGTACGGGCCAGCGCCGCCGCGTATTGGGCCTGCTCGGGATGTTCTTGGACCATCTGCCGAAAAATGGCTTCGGCTTCCTTGAATTTTTGCGCATGAAGCTGAGCCAAACCCATGCCGTAACGGGAAACGGTGCGCTGCTCTTCGGTGCCCTGCGTCAAGCGTGATTGAAAATAGTTGACGGCATCGGCAGTATCGGTTGCGGTTATTACACGCAGCTTGGCTTTGACCAGCTGATAGCCGAGCGAGTCGGGGTATTGTCTGTAAGGATAGGTTTCCGCCCGGCCGCGGGTATCGGAAATACGCGAAGCGGTAACCGGGTGTGTTCTTAAAAACTCCGGAACATCCTGCCCATAATAGCGGGTGGATTGCTGCAGACGTTCAAAGAAAGTGGGCATGCTGCGCGGGTCATACTGCGACCCCGCCAATGTTTGCATGCCGACGCGATCGGCTTCCGCTTCATGTTCGCGTGTAAAGTCAATTTGAAACTGAACACTGCCGGCCTGTATGGCCATGAGTGCCGCTTGTGCAGCCGCTGGCGATTGTGTGCCTAACAAAATAGCGGCCAGGGTGGCGGCAGCCGTGGGAAGCGACAAACGGCTGGCGGCTTCAAAGGCACGATATAGATGACGCTGGGTTACGTGAGCAACCTCGTGCGCCATGACCGAAGCCAGCTCGCTTTCGGCTTCAGTTGTCAGAATGAGCGCGGAATTTACGCCGATATAACCGCCAGGACCCGCAAAGGCGTTGATCTGATTTTCCATGACGACAAAGAAATGGAAAGGATAACCCGGGGTATCACTGTTGGTTGCAAGCCTTTTGCCGATAGAGTCAATATACTGCTGGATTTCGGCATCCTGGCTGATGGCGACTTGGCTGTGCAGGCTTCTGAAAAAAGCGGCGCCGAGTTCCTGTTCCTGCGCCGGGGTGATCAGTGCGCCCGAGGAATCGCCCATGTCGGGCAATTCAATCTTATCAATTTCAACAGCCTGCTGTGCAGCAGGGAACAGGGCAAGGCCCAAAGCCAGCGTTAGAGCGGATGGTTTAAATTTCATGGCGATGAGACTGAGTGAGACAGGATTGGTTCCGAAAACAATGAAATAACGGCCTGACAGCCGACTATTGATATTTTATAGGATTATAATAGGCTAAGATCGTCACTATCAACAAGGCTGTTCTCGAGGGTTTCGAGTGTATTTATTCTATGTCTAACTATTCTTTTAATAATGAAATTTGCCATTCAAATTAATACCAGTCCTTATCAGTCGAACGCCGGCCATATTGCCTATCAGTTTATCAAGGCCATTTTAGCGCAGGGACACGAAGTGTTTCGGGTGTTTTTTTATCATGACGGCATCTATCATGCCTTCAGGTACGCCACGCCTCCGGATGATGAGCTTCAGTTCACGGCGCAGTGGAGTGAATTGGCGCGGCAGCATCAGATTGACCTGGTCGTTTGCATCTCTGCCGCCCAGCGGCGCGGTTTATTGTGCACGGACGAAGGCAAAAGGCAGGGCAAGGCCGATAATGATCTGGCTGAGGGCTTTCGTATTTCAGGGCTGGGGCAATTGGTTGAGGCTACGCTGGAAGCTGACCGTTTCATCGTTTTTGGTTGAAAGAAATGAAAAAATATTTGTTTGTATTGCGCAAACCGGCGCACAGCGGCGGCCAGGTTCAGGAAATGCTCGATATTGTTCTGACCACGGCGGCATTCGATCAGCAGGTCGCGATCCTGTTATTGGATGATGGTGTTTTTCATCTGAAAAACGGTCAACAGTCCCGTATTGCGGGCATGAAGGATACGGCTGCCATCTTTAAGGCGCTGGAAATCTACGATGTGCATGATATTTATACGGAAGTTGAATCCCTGCAAGAAAGAGGGTTAAAACCGGGCGATTTATGTCTCCCGGTGCAGGAGTTTTACAGAAAGGACATAGCCGGGCTGATGAAACGGTATGACGTTGTGTTTGCGGGCTAGGGGATCGGGTATGGAGCGGGTTATCCCCGCTCCATACGACTGACGCTATTGAGCCAGCTTTTTGTATTTCAACCGGTGAGGGTTATCCGCATCACTGCCCAGACGGCGATGGCGGTCAGCTTCGTAGTCCTGATAGTTGCCTTCAAACCAGACCACGTTGCTGTCGCCTTCAAAGGCCAGCATGTGCGTGGCGATTCTGTCCAGGAACCAGCGGTCATGCGAGATAACCACAGCGCAGCCGGGGAAGGCGAGCAAAGCTTCTTCCAGAGCGCGTAAGGTTTCAACGTCGAGATCGTTGGTCGGCTCGTCAAGCAGCAATACGTTGCCGCCGGTTTTCAGCAGCTTGGCTAAATGCACGCGGTTGCGCTCACCGCCGGAAAGCTCGCCGATGCGCTTTTGCTGATCAGCGCCTTTAAAGTTAAAACGTCCTACATAAGAGCGTGAAGGCGTTTCATATTTACCGACCGTGATCATGTCCAAACCATCAGAAATTTCTTCAAAGACGGTTTTGTTCGGGTCCATGTTATCGCGCAGCTGGTCAACATAGGCCAACTGCACGGTTTGTCCCATGGTCAGTGAGCCTGAGCTGGGTTGCTCCAGGCCTGCCATCATACGGAACAGCGTGGTTTTACCCGCGCCGTTAGGTCCGATAATGCCGACGATGCCGCCCGGCGGCAGTTTGAAGCTCAGGCCGTTAAACAGCAGCCGGTCGCCGAAGCCCTTGCTGATGTTATCCGCTTCGATCACGACATCGCCCAGGCGTGGACCGGGTGGAATATAGATTTCCTGAGTCTCATTGCGCTTTTGTACTTCCTGGGATGACAATTCCTCAAAGCGCGCCAGACGAGCCTTGCTTTTGGCATGACGGCCTTTGGGATTCGACCGCACCCATTCGAGCTCGGCTTTCATGGCTTTTTGGCGGGAAGATTCCTGCTTTTCTTCCAGTTCCAGGCGGCGGCCTTTTTGTTCCAGCCAGCTGGAGTAATTGCCTTCCCATGGAATGCCCGAGCCTCTATCCAGTTCCAGAATCCAACCGGCGACATTATCCAGGAAATAACGGTCGTGCGTTACTGCGACGACAGTGCCGGGATAATCGTGCAGAAAGCGTTCCAGCCAAGCGACCGATTCGGCGTCCAGATGGTTGGTGGGCTCGTCCAGCAGCAGCATGTCCGGATTGGATAGCAGCAACCGGCACAAGGCGACGCGGCGTTTTTCGCCACCGGATAATTTGGTCACATCGGCATCCCAGTCCGGCAGGCGCAATGCATCGGCCGCAATTTCCAGTTTCCTGTCCAGTTCCCAGGCGCCGGCCGCTTCAATCTTTTCCTGCAGATCGGCCTGTTCTGCCAATAAGGCGTCGAAATCGGCGTCAGGATCGGCAAAAGCATTGCTGACTTCGTTAAAACGATCCAGAATCGCTTTGGTTTCAGCAACGGCTTCTTCGATATTACCGCGCACGGTTTTATTGGGGTCTAATTGCGGTTCCTGCGGCAGATAGCCGATATTAATGCCTTTTAGCGGAATCGCTTCGCCTTCGATTTCTTTATCGATGCCGGCCATGATTCGCAGCAATGTCGATTTACCGGAACCGTTCAAACCCAGCACGCCGATTTTGGCGCCGGGAAAGAAGGATAGCGAAATATCCTTGAGTATGTATTTTTTGGGCGGGACAATTTTCCCTACCCGATTCATTGAATATATGTATTGCGCCATGTTTTTGCGTATCAGTTGTAAATTGATAAAGGGTAACCTGATGTGTACTATTATTCCATGTTATTTATAAATTTTTAACCGTTGACAAGTATCGGATCAAGCTTTCTTCTCCAGACTTCATGACGCGTTCATGGTTCCATGCAAAAATCGGCGCGGCTAATGTTGTAAATCGGTTCATCCAGGGTTTGCAGGTTTGCACCTGCCATCTGAATTCAACTTCAGTGCGATTATTAGTGGAGTCCGGGCATAGTTGACAGTAGCCATGACCTTGCAAATCGCCATCAACCTTTACGGCGATAAAACGAGGAGGCTGTATTTCAGTGACGCGTAAATTAAGCGTCAGCGTGTACGGCAAGCAGGTGCGCCAGTAATAACGCCTGATATTGTTGATGCCGGACGCATCCCCCGGTTCTATTTCCTCAACCGATATCACATATTTCCACCAGGACGGCCAGTTTTCGGTATGGATCAGGCATGGCCAGACGGCTTCAACAGGCGCAGGGATCATCCAGTTTGTGTTTAAGGAAAACTCAGGCATGGCAAAGACTCCGTTACCGGTATCGGTTTGGTATAAGTCTGACTTTTACTGAGAAAACGGTAGCTGGGCGGCCGCAATCAGAGAATCGCAAGGCCTGCGAGAGAGTCTATAAGCAAGACAGCGGTCTCGCTAAACTGAGAGAATGCCAACAATGACTATATCAAATAGTACAGGGAATCTTTAATAAATAAACCTGAAAAGGTTTTAACTCCCAATGCATGGCCGAAGCGAACCGGCAGTTATCTCGCATGCAAAATAAGCCCAAAAGTCTATCGACTTTTGGGCTTGATTTTTGGGGTTGGTTACGCTGGGGTCACATTCTCAGCTTGCGGGCCTTTTTGACCTTGAGTTACCTGCATAGTAACTTTTTGGCCTTCGCGCAAGGTTTTGCGGCCGGTGCCGTTAATTGCACTGTGATGAACAAAAACATCTTTACCACCTTCTTGTTCAATAAATCCAAACCCTTTTTCATCATTGAACCACTTAACGGTACCTACGACTTGCTCTGACATATTACACTCTTAAACTTAAAAAAAATCGCCAATCTCTATTGGCGTTATAAATCCCGGCCTTAACAATAAAGCCGGCTCAAACGTCTCACTGCATCCAATGGTAGAACTTAAAATACTGGCGGAGCAAAACTTAATGAATAATATTTTGACCGGGTTGAAACCCCCTGTTATTCGGCCTATAGCGGGATACAGAGAAATCAAAACCAGTAGAAAGATACGCATAAATGCTGGTCACAGTATATAGATAAATTAGATTTTTTAGCAATGAATTTAACTCTTCGATAAATATATTTTTACTAAGGCTCTCTGCATTCTCGGCGGCTCAATTAGAGTCTTCGTAATTGCTGAAGTCGCCAGTCACCTTCTATAAAAATTTTATTAAAGCCAAACGGGTTAAAAAGCCTCTAACAGTTTATCTATGCTTCTGTTATTGCCTTGCAAATTCTTTGGCTGACTCAGGAGATTTAGGGCGAATTGCTGATGTTGCCGTTACGCTGGGAATTTCTTCTATTGCCCCGTCTTAAATTTTCATGGCGCGAGTCCGGAAAGCGGAAATAGCGATTCTTGACAAAAATTGGCATGAGCGAGCGATTAGAAAAAAATGAATGCGGTGCTTGGCTTGAGAGGCAGCATTAGCGCGTACCTGAATTCGCGGCTCTCTCGATATTAACTGATGTTACGCAGTTAGTTGAATTCAAACCGGTTTAGGGCGAGCTACTTGCTTTTAACCGCCTGTGTAGGCTGGGTTGGAGCTTTAGCGGAAACCCGGCAGGGGCGGCCGAAACGCTGGGTTTGGCAGCCTGGCCTACGGCTGCCCTGCCAAAATCAAGGCGAAATCCACGGTAGGGTACGAGACTGTGAAAGTATTCGTTTTTTAAAATTTTAACCACAATATATTGTGCATTTTATATTTGCATATAACAGCATATAGACGTCAAAGAGAAAAATTTTGAATACTTTC
>NZ_JAZHOC010000059.1:0-15554 GCF_036553575.1 Methylobacter sp. Wu1
AATTCCAGCCCTTTATTGTCCTGGCAATAACGGATTGAATCGGACAGGATCTGCCAGCGGTTATGGCGATCGAACAGGTAATACCAGCGTTGAACGGTTAGAGTGAGATAGTAAGTGCCAGAATTAAGGTCGGCGGCTATGCGTCGGGATGGCATGGTGAATCCTTTCTAATTTGGTTGTGGGGCATGCATGTTTCCTTTCCATATATTATTAAAGAACGTCAGTGCCAAACGTTAAGGACGGGGTTACAAACCCCGTCCCGCGTAGGTTAGCTCTCATCCCCCATAAGCTTACGAAACTCATCTTCCAATTCACTTAGCGCAGCCTTGATTTCACCATTAACCCTATCAGCTATCTGCAACCATTTATCGACTCCATCATCACCTCTTCGCTGAGCCATTTCGACACCAAACACGAATTCGTTAAAAATCCTTAATAGCTGTAAATCAATTTCTTCCAACTTTTCTGCTGTTGATCTTGGGAAGAAAATGAGCTTAGTTGCGTAATAGTTACGAAAGTTTTGATGCGCCTCTATTGCTAACTTTCGCCGTTCATCCTTAGGGATATCTCCCACAGGCTCGACAACTTTGACATAGTCGCCAAACCGAATAAAAAGCAGTTTCAGCAGGGAATAGGTTTCCGCTATGATCTCAGCACGCTTTTCATGTAAGCGAGAAAAGCGTACTTCATGCTCTGTCGCAGAAATACTTAATTGAGACCGGAGTTTTTCAATTTCGACATCAGACTGGGCCTTTAACTGAGCTTTATGGGATTCAAGCTTCTGATCATACTCGTTCTTTATGGCTTGTTTGAGTCGCTCGGAAATCCATGATTTTGTTAGCCAAAGTAACAATCCGGATAGAGTAGTACTCACAAAAGCAGAACTGATTACTTGGACAACGAAATCGGAAATCAATTGGTTTTCTTCCATGGAAGCTACCCTTCAAAGTAGGCTACTCTGCTCAACTTTATCGAGCAATGCAGGTTGAGTATAGGGTTAGGAACACAGTTTGCTCGCACACATAATATATAGAAGATCGGCGGTCTTATAAAAAATCTAGCTCGTGTATATTCTTCATAAATTCATTTAGCAGCACCGCTTCACGCCCCGCCACTTCTCCTCCTGCCACTGCTTGAAAAACTCCTTCTTACTCAACGGCTGGCAATGAGCATGGTCAGGGTCGGCCTGATGATGCATGGCATAGTGCTCCAGATAGCGCTCATAGGCGTCGTCGCCGGAAAGCCGGCGCACGATCTGCCAGAATAATTTTAGCCGTCTAAGCATCAATCCCTCACCCATTCTGCCGCCAACTGGCTCGGGCTGTGCGGCACTTCGGTCAGCGGCCGTACCGGTTTGCCGGCCAGATGGAGAGCGCATACGCGCAGCATGTCGAACACGATCGTCCACAGCAGCGCGACGAAGAACAGCGTCAGATAGGCATCCAGGTGCAGGTTGAAGATCAGTTGCGGCGCGATGGCGGCTTTCTCGGGCGGCAGCGTGCCGGCTGCCAGTTTAGTGGACAGGTCATTGGCGGCCGAGAAGAAACCGATGCGAATATCGTCGCTGGTGATTTTCTGCCACGAGGCGGTGCTGGTGATAATGATCAGCCACAACAGCGGCAGACCGGTTACCCAGGCATAGTTGAATTTGCCGGACTTGACCAGAATGCCCGTCGCCACGCACAGGGCGATGGCCGCCAGCATCTGGTTGGCGATGCCAAACAGCGGCCACAGAATGTTGACGCCGCCGTTGGGGTCGATGACGCCGATATAGAGAAAATAGCCCCAACCGCCTACGACCAGCGCGCTGGTCAGCATGACCGAAGGCGCCCACGAGGTTTCGGCCATTTTCGGCCAGATATTGCCGAGCATATCCTGCAGCATGAATCGGCCCACGCGCGTGCCCGCATCCAGCGTGGTCAGGATGAAGATGGCTTCGAACATGATCGCGAAGTGATACCACAAGGCCAGCAAGCCATCGCCGAACGCACTGCCGAAAATGCTGGCCATGCCGACGGCCAGCGACGGCGCGCCGCCTGTGCGCGCGAACAGGCTGGCCTCGCCCATTTTGCCGGCCAGTACCTGCATCTGCTCCACGGATACCGGAAAGCCCCACGATGAGATAGTAGCGACGGCCGCGGCCGCTTCCTTGCCGACGACGCCGGCCGGGCTGTTGATGGCGAAATACACGCCCGGATCGAGCACGGTCGCCGCGATCATGGCCATGACCGCCACAAACGACTCCAGCACCATGCCTCCATAGCCGATCATGCGGATGTCGCGCTCATTGGTCAGCAGTTTAGGCGTCGTGCCGGACGATACCAGGGCATGGAACCCCGAGATCGCGCCGCAGGCGATCGTGATGAACACGAACGGGAACAGCTTGCCGCCGAAAACCGGCCCCGTGCCGTCGATGAATTGCGTCACGGCCGGCATTTTCACGTCCGGCTGCAACACGACGATCGCCACGGCCAGCAGCGTGATGGTGCCCAGCTTCATGAAGGTCGACAGATAATCGCGCGGCGCCAGCAAAAGCCAGACCGGCAGAATGGCCGCCGCGAAGCCGTAAGCCATGACCCACCAGGCCAGGGTCAGCCCTTCGTGATCAAACAGGCCGCGCAAGGTCTCGCTGCCGTCGATCCAGCCGCCGCCCGCGACCGACAGCAGCAGCAGCGTCACGCCAAAGGCCGATGCTTCCAGCACCTGGCCGGGACGAAGATGGCGCATGTACAGGCCGACGATCATTGCGATCGGAATCGTCGCGGCCACCGTGGAAGTCGCCCAGGGGCTGTGCTTCATGGCATTGACGACTACCAGCCCGAGCACGGCGATCAGAATGATCATGATGGAAAACGTGCCGATCAGCGCCGCCGTTCCGCCCAGAGGCCCGAGTTCGTCGCGCGCCATCTGCCCAAGGCTCTTGGCATTGCGGCGCGTGGACAGAAACAGCGTCACCATATCCTGCACGCAACCGCCCAGCACCGAGCCGAACAGCAGCCACAGCGTGCCGGGCAGATAGCCGAACTGCGCGGCCAGCGTCGGCCCGACCAGCGGACCAGGACCAGCGATAGCCGCGAAATGATGGCCGAAGACGATCCATTTGTTGGTCGGCACGAAATCGCGGCCGTTATCGAGGCGTTCGGCCGGCGTCGCGCGCGTAGGGTCGACTGCCAGTACGAACGCGGCAACCCACGCCGCATAAAAACGGTAGGCAATCGCATAAACGCACAGCGCTGCGGTAATGAACCATAGTGCATTGATGCTCTCACCGCGGTTCAGCGCGATGCCGCCGACCGCCGCCGCACCCAGGATAGCGATGAGTAGCCAAATAGAGTTTTTCAATAAGTTATTCATAGCTTTTTTATTAGGTTATTGTCATTTTATTCTTCTTGAACACAGGCCGTAGCTGGCCTTTACTATAAATGCTGTCTGACTTCGGCGAGCACTTTCTCCAGCAAATCCGGCTGCCCGGTCTCAAAATTGGCTGCGTCGGTTTCCCTGCGCAACCAGGTGAACTGGCGCTTGGCCAACTGCCGCGTGGCGACGATGCCTTTCTCGACCATGGTGTCGTAATCATATTCGCCCGACAGATAAGACCAGACCTGGCGATAACCGACCGCCCGGATCGAGGGCATTTTTTCCGTCAGGTCGCCGCGCTTGAACAGCGCTTCCACTTCGGCAACCAGGCCCTGCTCCAGCATTTTTCTGAAACGCTGGGCGATGATATCGTGCAGGATCTTTCTGTCCGGCGGAGCGATGATCAGCTTGATTTTCCGATAAGGTATATCCTGCGCCTGGCCTTCTTCGAAGAAAGAAGTCATCGGCCTGCCGCTGATCTCGTAGACTTCCAATGCGCGCTGTATGCGCTGAGGATCGTTGGGGTGAATTCTGGCTGCGGCTTCGGGGTCGACTTGGGCCAGTCGCGCATGCAGGGCCTCTTTGCCGAACTGCTCCAGTTCCTGATCGAGCTTTGCCCTGACGGCTTCATCGGCTTCGGGCAACACGGCCAGTCCGCTGTTCAGGGCGTTGAAATACAGCATGGTGCCGCCGACCAGTATCGGCAGCTTGCCGCGTTCAGTGATTTCGTCCATCAATGTTAAGGCCTTGTCCCTGAACTGGCCGGTCGAGAACGATTCCATCGGGTCCAGGATGTCTATCAGATAGTGCGGGATGCCGCCTCTTTCCTCCAGCGTGGGCTTGGCGGTGCCTATGTCCATGCCCCTGTACACGAGCGCCGAATCAACGCTGATGATTTCGCCATTGAGCGTTTGAGCCAGCTGCACGGCCAGAGCGGTTTTCCCCGAGGCCGTGGGGCCCATCAGGAAAATAGCCGGGGGATGCGTGTTTTTTTGCATAGTACCTAGGATAAATTTTATTGCCCGCGCAGGAAGAATTTGTCGAGCTCATGGATCGACAGCTCTATCCAGGTCGGCCTGCCGTGATTGCATTGACCTACTCTTTCGGTCTGTTCCATTTCGCGCAGCAAGGCGTTCATTTCATCGACCGTCAGGCGGCGATGCGCGCGCACGGCGCCGTGGCAGGCCATCGTAGCCAGCAGTTCGTTGATCTGTTCCTGCACCCGGGTGCTCACGCCGTGTTCGATGATGTCGGCCAACACATCGCGTATCAATGTCTCCATATCGGCATTGTTCAGTAACGCGGGCGTCGAGCGCAGGATGACCGTTTCAGGGCCTGAACGGTTTAGATCGAACCCCAGCGACATGAAGAATTCGTGTTCCTGCTCGGCCAGATCCGCTTCAGCCGGGCTGACTTTTATCTTGATGGGCAGCAGCAGCGGCTGGCTGGGCACATTGCCGTTGTGATACTGCTTCTTCAGGCGCTCATAGGTCACACGCTCATGCGCGGCATGGGCATCGACCAAAATAATGCCGTTCGGGGTTTCGGACAGAATATAAATGTTGTGCAGATGCGCAATGGCATAACCCAGCGGCGGCGTACCTTTTGTCTGCGCTGCCGGTTGCGGCTGCGCCGGTTTTTGCACAGGCTCGGGCTTTGAATACAGCGCGGCATACGCCTGTATCGTTTCCTCTACATTCAAAGGCAACGCCTCTTGCTGAGGCAGTCTGGGGCTATAGGCCGGTTTATGGCTTTCCGGTCTATGGCTTTCGACAGGTTTCGCCTGCGGCTGGGGTGCAAACTCCTGCACCAGCGTAGGAGTCTGCTCCTGATGCCCCCCCGGCCTTAAATCAGCCAGCGAGCGATGCAGCGCCGAGAACAGGAAATCATGCACCAGCCGTCCTTCCCTGAATCTGACCTCCATTTTTGCCGGGTGCGCATTGACATCGACCAGCGCCGGGTCCAGTGCCAGGAACAGCACGAAAACCGGGTGCCGCCCGTGGAACAGCACATCCTGATAAGCCTGTTTGACGGCATGGGCGACCAGTTTGTCCTTGATCAGACGACCATTGACGTAGAAGAACTGCATGTCCTGCTGGCTGCGCGAAAAGGTCGGCAAGCCTACCCAGCCGGTCAGATGCAGGCCGGATGATTCGAAGTCGATTTTGACGGAATTCTCGATGAAGGCCGATCCGCAGATGCCGGCGATCCGGCGTTCCTGTTCGATTTCGGTGGCCGACGGTTTCAGGCTCAGGATTTCCCGCTGGTTGTGCGTGAGCTTGAAGCCGATATCGAAACGGCTCAGCGCCATTCTTTGCACCAGGGTTTCGATATGCGCGAATTCGGTTTTTTCGGCTTTTAAAAATTTGCGCCGGGCCGGCGTGTTATAGAACAAGTCACGCACCTCAATCGTCGTGCCTTCAGGATGCGGGTCGGGCTGCGGGTCAAAATCCCGCTCCGTGCCGTCGGCATTGACGCGCCAGGCGCAATCAGCGCCGGCAGTGCGTGAAATCAGCGTCAATCTGGCCACGGAACTGATACTGGGCAGCGCCTCGCCGCGAAACCCCATGCTGACGACATGTTCCAGATCTTCCAACGTGGCGATTTTGCTGGTCGCGTGCCGTGACAACGCCAGCGGCAAGTCTTCTTTTACTATGCCGCAGCCGTCGTCCCTGATTTTTATCAGGCGGGCGCCGCCCTGCTCTATATCAATCGATATTTGCCGGGCGCCCGCATCAAAACAGTTTTCAACCAGTTCCTTGACGACAGACGAAGGCCTTTCAACGACTTCACCGGCGGCAATCTGGTTGACGAGTTGAGTGGGAAGAGAATGAATACGCATAGCCAACACAAAATAAAAGCCATATTTTATATGACTTGGACATTGGCCGGGGAAATTTTAACGGCTGGATTCACGCCATTGGAGAGCACGGGCGGGCTGACGGCCGCCCTTGTGCAAGGCTTGTTACATGCTTAATTCAGTATCGGCTTCAGCCATATGGGTATTGATCGGCGTATGCTGCTGGCTGAAATAGCTCACGATTCCTTTAAAGATAGCCATCGCCATCTTCGATTGATGCGCGCTGTTGCGTAATTTCTGTTCTTCCGACGGATTCGAGATATAGGCGGTTTCAACCAGAATGGACGGAATATCGGGCGATTTCAGCACCATGAATCCGGCCTTCTGCACCGCATCATGATGCAGTTCGCCGATTTTTCCGAAATTCTCCAGTACATTCGCCGCCAGGTCTACGCTTGCATCTTGCGTGGCGGTCTGAGACAAATCCAGCAATACCGAAGCCAAAACATCGTCTTTGTCATGGAGCTTGACGCCGCCCACCAGATCGGAGGCATTCTCGCTGTTGGCCAGCCAGCGCGCGGCTTCGCTGGATGCGCCTTTTTGCGATAAGGTGAATACTGAAGCGCCTTTAACGCTAGGATCTTCAAAGGCATCGGCGTGTATGGAAATAAACAGGTCAGCTTTAGCCGCGCGGGCGATTTTCATTCTTTCGCGCAGATTGACGAAGTAGTCGCCGTTGCGCACCATGACCGCAGTCATGCCCGGCTGCCTGTCGATCAATGTTTTAAGGCGGCGGGCAATCGAAAATACCACGTCCTTCTCCTGGGTGCCGCTATATCCCTGGGCGCCAATATCTTTGCCGCCATGTCCGGCGTCTATGGCAATGACAATGCCCTTGCTTTTATGGGCAGCCATCTTTGTTTTGAGCGATCTGTTCGCGACTTTTATCAGCCCGGCAGACTTACCTTCAACGGCTTTCTTAATGGCCGGCTTCGGCTCGACCGGTTTAGCCATGTCGGCTTTTCTGACAACTGTTTTGGGTTCGGCGGTTTTGCCGGCAGACGATGGAGTTGCGCCTGGCTTGGCTGCATTGGCAAGCGGCCCTTTATCGGTCAGTTCCACAACCAGATGCGAGCCGTCCTTGAAACTTTTGGGCTCGATCTGTTTTTTTAAATCAAAAACGACTCTTAGGTCGGTATCGTTTCTGAGCGCCGTGCGTACCCGGTGAAACAACGGGTGCGATGCGGGAGGCTGGCTCAGTGCCTGACCTAAATGAACATCCAGGATATCAATCACTAACCGTGACGGGTTTTCGAGCTGAAAAATTCGGTATTTAGGGGCGGAGGTCAAATCAAACACCATGCGCGCCTGATCGGGACCGGAAATATAATTCAATGAATTGACGCTGATTTGCTGTGCATAAGCGGATACAGACAGTAGCTGTAACCCGGCAATAGATAAGACCTTCCAGTAATTTTTCATAGCTATGATCCCTAATGACAACAATCTTGTTTAAATTATAACAGTATGTCTTTGTTTTTCCACTCCCTATAGACTATTTTTGATCATTTTCAGTTCCAGCGATCGACCGTTGTCTTCTGGAATCAATGTGATGACTACATCGGGTTCCGGGAGGAAACCCTTGCCCATATCAGGCCATTCGATAAAACACACGGCATCCTGGTCGAAATAGTCCCTGATGCCTATCCATTCCAGCTCTTCGGGATCGGCCACCCGGTATAAATCGAAATGAAATACCTGACGGTCGGCCAGGGCATATTCTTCCACCAGCGTATAGGTAGGACTCTTGACCGCGCCGGAAAAACCCGCCGCGCGCAGAAACCCCCTGACCAGGGTGGTCTTTCCCGCTCCTAAATCGCCATGTAAAAAAACCAGGCATTTCGGCGGCAACAGTTGCCACAATTGCGCGCCGAACTGTTCTGTCTCTTCAGTACTGCTTAAATGTTGTTTCATGAATTTACCAATTGCCTGAGAGGCTCCATCAGATCGCTGGCCAACAAGCCTCTTTCTCCGTCTTTTTCCACTGCCAGGTCCGCCGCCAGACCATGTATATGAACACCCTGTTGAGCCGCGTCCTTCAACGCCAGCCCCTGAGCCAGCAATCCTGCAATCACGCCGGAGAGCACATCGCCCATGCCGCCCGAAGCCATGCCCGGATTTCCCGAGGTCGAAACGGCCAATTCATGATCTGAAGCGACCAAAGTGCCGGAGCCTTTCAGAATGGCGACGCCGCCGAATTTGGCCTGAAGTGCCGCGGCCGAAGCGAATCTGTCCTGTTGCACCTCGGTAGTGGAGCATTGCAATAAGCGCCCGGCTTCGCCGGGATGCGGCGTCAAAATCCAGTTGGGCTTTACAAAAGGTGCACGGGCCAGCAGATTCAGGCCATCGGCATCGATAACCAGCGGTTTTTGAGAATTCACGGCAGCGCTGAACAAATCGCTGGCCCACTCGCTTTGCCCCAGCCCCGGCCCTATAACGATGACATCGGCTTTTTCCAGCAATGCCTGCAGTTGGCCGGCATTTTCCACGCCATGACACATCAGTTCCGGCCTGTTCAAATTCATGAGCCCGGCATGCTCTGGCCGCGTTGCAATGCTGACCAGTCCTGAGCCGATGCGCAAGGCCGCCTCGCCGGCCATTCTGGCGGCTCCGGTATATCCCAGATCGCCGCCGATTATCAGCACATGGCCGTAATTGCCCTTGTGCGAATAGCTCTCGCGATTGGGCAGGCGTGTTTTAACGACTCGAACCGTCCTTGACGGCACCGCTTCAAACACATCGTCAGGCACCGCCAAAGATGCATAGAAAATCTCGCCGCAATAGTCGGCCGCCTGCCCGGTAAACAAGCCCTGCTTCAAGCCGATAAAGGAAACCGTACAATCCGCCTTTACGGCGCAAGCCATTATATTGCCGGTGTCGGCATTCAGGCCCGAAGGGATATCGACGGCAATAACATGTTTTTGATTTTTATTGATGAATGCGATGGCTTCCGCATAAGCACCTGTTACCGGCCTGTCCAGTCCGGTGCCCAAAAGCGCGTCGACAGTTACATCGGTCTCGATGTCCAGATCGGACTGAAATGGAACCACCGCCCCCTTGGCTTCGGCAAACTTCCGGTAGGCCGTCAGAGCGTCGCCTGTGAGCTTCTCCGGGTCCGACACAGAGTAAACGGTCACGCTGAGCCCGGCTTCCCGCGCCAGTCTGGCAATAATATAGCCATCGCCCGCGTTATTGCCGGAGCCGCAAAAAACCGCCGCAGAACGGGCATAAGGCCATTTGTTGCGAAGGCACTGAAATACGGCGTATCCGGCCCGGCTCATCAATTCAATACCGGGAATGCCGCGTTCCTGAATGGCGATCCGGTCAAGTTCCCTGACTTGCGCAGCCCGATAGAGTTTTATTGGTAATTTATGCATGTTATCAAGCTCCAAAAAGCTTACCACTTGCATTTGAGTGCGCAATCATAAAGAATTTCCCATAACCGTATATTTTGTACCTCATCTATTATATTTCCTGTATTCGTCGATGGACACAACCAGCGCTGAAAAAATGGCTGCCCTCGCCAGGCAAATCAAACAATGGGGGCAGGAATTGGGCTTCCAGCAAGTGGGCATTACCGACACCGATCTAACGGATGCGGAAGCCCATCTGCAAAACTGGCTCGCCGATCACTTTCATGGCGACATGGACTATATGCAGCGCCACGGCGATAAGCGCAGCAGGCCTGCCTTATTACAACCGGGAACCGTCAGCGTGATTTCGGTACGCATGGATTATCTGCCCGAACCGGTTGAAGCCCTGCATGGAACGCTTGAAGAGCCTTGTTCAGCCTACATTTCGCGCTACGCGCTCGGCCGCGACTATCACAAAGTGCTGCGCAACCGCTTGCAGAAACTGGCCGACAAAATTCAACAGGCCTATGGCCCATTCGGTTACCGGGCTTTCGTCGACAGCGCCCCGGTCCTGGAAAAGGCGCTGGCCGAAAAAGCGGGGCTGGGCTGGATAGGCAAGCATTCGAACCTGATTAACAGCAAAGTAGGGTCGTGGTTTTTCCTTGGCGAAATTTATACCGATCTGCCGCTGCCGGCCGACTCCAAGGCCGCATCGCATTGCGGCAGCTGCTCGGCCTGTATGGACGTCTGTCCGACGCAGGCGATTGTCTCGCCCTACCGGGTAGATGCCAGGCGCTGCATATCCTATCTGACGATTGAACTGCACGGATCGATTCCCGAGCCGTTCAGGCCGCTGATCGGCAACCGCATCTACGGCTGCGACGATTGTCAGCTGATCTGCCCGTGGAACCGTTTTGCCAAACTAAGCGGTGAAAAGGATTTTCATCCCCGTCATCGATTGAATACCCAGCAATTGCTCACTGTCTTCGCCTGGAACAAAGAGGAATTCCTGATCAAAACGGAAGGTTCGGCCATACGCCGGATCGGCCATGAGCGCTGGCTGAGAAACATTGCCGTTGCTCTGGGCAATGCGCCGGCATCGCAGCCTGTGATCGATACCTTAAAGGCCATGCTCTCTCATCCTTCGGATATGGTGAGAGAGCATGTCCGGTGGGCTTTGGACAGACAGATGAACCGGTTATCGATCGATTAATGCTCGCCAAGCCGCTGTTCGGTTTCCAGCACCAGTTGAGTGGTTTTGAGCACGGTATCGGGATTCAGGCTCATCGAATCGATCCCGATTTCCACCAGAAACTCGGCCATTTCGGGATAATCCGACGGCGCCTGGCCGCAAAGACCGGAGTGGCTTCCGGTTCGCCGCGCACCTTCAACAGCCAGGCGGATCATTTCTTTTACGCCGGGATCGCGCTCGTCAAAATCTGCTGCGACAATTTCCGAATCGCGGTCCACGCCCAGAGTAAGCTGGGTCAGATCGTTCGATCCTATCGAAAAACCGTCAAAGTGCTCGGCAAAGGCATCAAGCTGGATAACGTTATTGGGAATCTCGCACATCACGTAGATTTTGAGGCCGTTCTCGCCGCGCTTCAAGCCGAGCTGCGCCATATACTCGAGTACGCGCCGGGCCTCCTGCACGCGCCGGCAGAACGGAATCATCAGGATGACGTTGGTCAGCCCCATCTCGTCGCGCACGCGCTTCATGGCCGCGCATTCCAGCGCAAAGCCTTCGGCATAGGCCGGATGCGTATAACGCGAAGCGCCCCGGAAACCGATCATCGGATTGGCTTCATCGAATTCAAACCAGCGCCCGCCCAGTAAGGTGGCGTATTCGTTGGTTTTGAAATCCGACATGCGCACGACGACGGGCTTTGGATAGAACGCCGCAGCGATTGTGCCCACGCCCTCCGACAGTTGCCGGATAAAAAACTCTTCGCCTGTATCATAAGGTCCAATTAACCGCTTGAGCTGCTCGCGCTCGCCCGAATCCTGAACTTTGTAGGGATGCAACAGCGCCATCGGATGCGCTTTGATGTATTCGGTAATGATGAATTCCATGCGCGCCAGGCCGACACCGTCGTTAGGCAGGAAACTGGTCTTGAAGGCCAGCTCTGGATTGCCGATATTCAGCATGATTTTGGTTTGCGGCCGCTGCAAGCCGGACAGGTCCGTGCTGGTTATCTCGAAATCAAGCCGACCTTCATAAATCTTGCCGGTGTCGCCCTCGGCACAGGATACGGTCACCAGCATATTGTTTTTGATGGCAGTCGTGGCATTATCGCAACCGATCACAGCCGGCACGCCCAATTCCCGCGCAATAATCGCCGCATGGCATGTGCGTCCGCCACGGTTGGTGACTATCGCCGAGGCGATTTTCATGACAGGCTCCCAATCGGGCGTAGTAGTGTCTGACACCAGGACATCACCGGGCTTAAACTCGGACAACTGCTCGAGTTTCTCAATAACGCGGGCATTGCCAACGGCAATCTTGGCTCCCACCGAACGTCCTGTGACGATCGGATCGGCTTTTTGTTTAAGCGTATATTGTTCCAGCACCATGCCGCGCTTTTGTGATTCCACAGTCTCAGGCCGGGCCTGAACAATATACAGCTGGCCGTCGATGCCGTCCTTGGCCCACTCCATATCCATGGGCCGCGTCTGCCCGGCCTTGGCGCTGTAGTGTTTTTCGATTTTGATGGCGTAATCGGCCAGCGTCAGGACATCCTGATCATTAATGCAAAAATGCCCGCGCTCCGAGGCTGATGTAACGATGTTGCGTATCGGTTCGCGCGTACGCCCCTCGCTGTAAACCATTTTGATTTTTTTCGCCCCGAGCGAGCGCCTTAACACCGCCCGATGGCCCTGCTCAAAAGTCGGTTTATGCACATAAAATTCGTCCGGATCCACGGCGCCCTGCACGACATTTTCGCCCAGACCATAAGCGGCGGTAATGAAAACCACATCGCTGAAACCGGATTCGGTATCCAACGAAAACATAACGCCGCTGGCATCCAGGTCGGATCGCACCATTTTCATGACGCCTATCGACAACGCCAGTTTGAAATGATCGAAGCCTTGGTCTATCCGATAATGAATGGCCCGATCGGTAAACAAGCTGGCAAAACAGCGTTTGCAGGCATCCAGTAAAGCCTGATCTCCACGTATATTCAGATAAGTATCCTGCTGGCCGGCGAAACTGGCAGTCGGCAAGTCCTCAGCCGTTGCCGAGCTGCGCACAGCAACGCTCAAATCCTCGCCATATTCCTGCTGCAACTGTGCGAACGCATTCAGAATCTGGTTTTCAAGATCCTCCGGCAGAGGCGCGCCATAAATGATATCGCGCGCCTTGCGTGCCCGTTTGGCAAGATCGGCGACATTGTCCGGATCAAAATCATCCAATGCTTCATGGAGAGGCCGCCAGGCATTGGCCTGATCCAGCACATAACGATAAGCTTCCGCCGTAATGGCAAAACCGTTGGGAATCTTAATGCCTTGCGGCGTCAATTCGCGATACATCTCGCCCAGCGATGCGTTTTTGCCGCCAACCAGAGGTACATCATCGATAGTTAATTCATTAAACCAGCGGATGTAGTTTGTTTGTTCAGTCATTATGTTTATTCTCCTTTAGCATATTCCCCTGCTGCCTTGTGACGTGGGTTGTAAAGAAGGTACAGCATTTACCGGCTTCAGCCAATAATTTTGTCCGCAAAGAAAAACCTTAAAAAAATTGTGTGACAATTTGCCACATTATCATTCCTTCAAGGCGTTGCTAGCATATTAGTATGCGCTCTTACTTGCCTTCGGCTTTGAGCAGGGAGCTTAATCATCTATATTTAAGCTCCCTTTTTTTGATTTTCCGCTTGACTTCCAGTTCAAATTTAACAATCAAGCACATACAGTTTTATCCACAAATCCTGTGGATAACCCTGTGCATAACAACTAAATAACTGCTTTCAGGCCCTGCCCTGCCTATGCTTTTATTAGATTGTAGCGTTTTTGTACAAAAATAATTATATTTACTTATCAATAGCTTATAAAAAACAACCTTAACAAATAATGTCTGTTTTTTGGAATCGACTGCCATATCGACACTATAAAAATATCTGTGCATAAATAGATCATGTTAAGCTTATGAAAACACCTCATGTCAAGCATTTTTAGCGTTACTTCAGACCATGCCATTGTTTATTTCGTTAAGCCTCGCCTTCAGTTTTATAGTGCAAAGCGCCAGCCCACTGCAAAGCCTGCTGGAATCTACGACATTCAATTACACTGGCATAACATTAGCCGTCTGCAGTATTGCAGGGATTGTTTTGAAAAAATTGCCGCCAAAGATCTGCTATGACGTATTTGCCAGCGGCGCATTATTGGCTTGGTTTAGCCATTGGAAACCTTTGTTTAATGATGATTCGCCGATATTTTTCTTCTATCCGCTTTATTTCGCCTTTATGATGGCCTTTGTATCATTGTTTTTTATCCAGAGGCCCCAAGTCATCGACTATGACACTTTTCGCTATATAAAATATGTTTCCCGCAAGTACAAACTGCCGCCTTGGCTTGTGATGGCGGGCGTTTTGGTGAGCCTTGCATTGCATCAGCATTTCCTGTTGTTTCCGATCATGATGACCCTTCTGATTATACGCTTTGCTTTAACAAGTTATCTCGAACAACACCTGACGAATCGATTGTGATGGTAAAAGCCCGCCTTGATATGAGATCCGCCAGCCAATGAGTTTTTTGATGAATAAAAGGCGATACTTGCCTGTAATGCTTCAAGCCAGCTCAGAAACCATGTGGCGTCAGCCTTTAAAATTTGATCATGCAGAAGGCGTCTACTTTAGTGACGACGATATTCTCCGTCATCATCCGGGTAATACACATCCAAAGGCCGGTCGAAGGTGTATTTGGCTGGCTTCATGATTAACAGATCAGCCGTTTTTTCAAATGCATCGTGCGGTGGAGAAATCGCCGCGAAGGCCGTAAGCGGGCTAATAGCCACAAAAGTAGCCGAACCAACCACAGTCGCGACAAGACCTAATGGCCTGTATAAAATAACATCGATCAGAGCGACTACTGGAGGCTGCTCATTTTGAGCATGCGCTATGTTCGTCATCTCTAGCATCACAATAGCGAGAACCAGAATTTTTATTTTCATATGAGTGTTACCTTAGCCTCTGTTCAGGATAAGGAAAGCAGGCAGATCTTTTTGTAAAAGCAGAAAAAGCATGGATTTCCACCGTGTCATTTCCTCAAAAAACCCGCTAACCATGAAATTAGTACGTATCTCTGCAATATAGATGATTTTTGCCGGACATTTATCCGGCATTACACAAAAAATAATTGATAAATGGTGAAATCTATATCTTGCATGAATTATGGGCGCAATGCTCTGTTGTTGCATTGTAATCTATCAGCCTGCGGTATCTTTGAGCCGCTTTATCAAAAACATATTCGGAAATATTCGCTATTAAAATTTCTGCTCTACTGAATCGCGCTTTTCCCTAAAATTCGCGCGGGATCTCTTAAGACAATTGACTCCTCTTCCTTACACGTCTGCAAAAATAACTGCATTTTAGCGGCACAAAACTTTTTATCAGTGAATCTGGACAAGGCAGACCCTTGGCGGTAAACAGATTTCAATTTTAAATGGCGCTTCATTACTAATGATTAAGGCCAAAGCAAAGAAGTCCGGCGGTTAAATAATTAAAACCATTAACCGCAGGCTATTACAAGGCTGGAACTGTATTTCAAAAATTACCCGGCTACTTGCCGGCTAACGTGATTAATAAACTGAATTACCACTTTGATCTGTATCTGTGATGCAGTAATTTTTTTTATTACTTATTCTTGACAATAGTTCGGACACTTTTATGCGGCAATCGTCCCGTAGTCACTGAATTCGTCAAATAGTTGGGCTATTTTTTCGCAATCTCTGCTCAGGCCTAACTTGTCGAAAAGTCGTAACAGCA
>NZ_JAZHOC010000073.1:0-140819 GCF_036553575.1 Methylobacter sp. Wu1
CGATGCACTACGGCCGGACTTCATAATTTGGTTGCTGCCACAATCCGGGCAGGTAATTTCTTGATAACAGGTCATGCTCCATATTATATGAGCAAATCACATATTTGACCCATTACCGCCTATCGTTCCAATATTTGCTTAGCTAGACAGTAAAAGCACGAATAGAAATCCGCTTAAAAACATGAATAATAGCCATAAAAGCATAGGAATTTAACTTGGCACGACATCAATAACTAACCATCACATCAATTCGGACTGCAACCTGTGTGTCGCCCGCAGTCAGTCGGCTACGCGGTACGTTAAGTAAAGGAGAATTTGACCCCGCGCCTGTTAGATGGAGGTTTCCTTATGAAAACAATAAAGATTGTGATCATATCGGCTATGACCATTGGCTTCATATCTTGGCTGTGGCCAGATCTGCCAAGCCCGGTAACAGAACAAACAACGAGAGACTCTGGTGCCGCCAACTCCTCCCGGGTGTCCGCCCTACCTCATTCTGACTCTGCATCGGGCTCAGTAGTTCAAGATAAGATCCCAAACAATACCGCTCAACCGGCCAATCCATCGCCCTTTTATGTTCTATTCAGATCTAACCACTTAAGCCTTGAGGCCTCCAGACATCCGCTTCAAGACATTGCGTATAAAATCGCCCAACAATCAGGGATTACTATTGTAATGAGCGAAGCCATAGCAAATCCAACAACCACAATCCAGTTTCACGATCTTTCTATAGAGCAGGGCTTGCACCGGCTTTTTGAGAATTATGATATCTTTTTCTTTTACACCCGAGACGACGCCAAATCGACCCGCCTGGCAACTGTTTGGGTCTATCCGCAAGGCCAAGGAAAAAAATTGGCGCCAGTTTCTCCGTCAATTGCAACGCGCGCCGATGAGAGTATACAAGACATAACGGATGCAGACTCAATCAACAAGCGAGCCTCAGCTATTACCAATATGGTTGAGCAGCAAGGCAACGCTGCAACCGAAATTGCAAAAAACGCACTGACGGACCCTGATGAACTCATCCGTATTCAAGCATTGGATGCCGCTCTGCGGGCTCAGATAGACTTGCCGTCAGATACGCTCAAAGATCTGGCTGAAAACGATGCTTCTGCGAAAATCCGCTCTATTGCCCTTGCTGGCTTATTCGACCGCTCCGTAAACGGTTTAATCGGAACATCTGATATCCTGGATACTCTAGCAACTGCTCAAAAAGATGACGATCCGGAAGTATCAGAACTTGCCGCGCAACTCATGAAATCCCTGGAAGATCCCTCCGCTCAGCCAAGCGAACAGGAATCCCAGGAATCTCAAGAACAAACGATGCCTCCTTAACCTGAATGGATACCGCAAGATGCCAAATAAGACTTATAGGAACAAGGCTCGATAAGTAGCTGATCAGGAAGAGATGGATACTCAATCCGAAGATGGATACTCAATTCGAATGGACACCGCAAAACGCCGAGTAAGACTTACAGGGACAAGGCTAGATAAGTAACCGATCAGGAAGGAGAAAACTTTGATCACGCTGTTTTACTTTTTATACAACGATGAGGGTAAAAACATGAATATACGATCAATAAATAAGAAAATGCGTTACTTAGGTAGCTTGACGGCGATCCTGGGTTTCGGACTTATAGCTAACACGGCTAATGCCGACCTTTTATTCGCAACACAGAACAACAGCCCACAAAATGCCGCCGCCGCAAGAGACCTCGACCTCAATGGCCCGCAGGCTGGCGGTCAAACAATCACCTTTAATACATCACGCCCAAACACGCTGATACGCGTCATTTTTAATGCCGTTGGTGCAAGGCTAGGCAATTTTTCGGCCACGCTGGGTTCCACGGTTTTTATAGATCCCGCTGGTCCAACTGGCCCAACTGTTTGCCCGCCGTCTGGTTCAAACAATGTATTCGTATCCGGCAATGGCACCCCTAATGTACTTGATGGATGGGTGAGCGCTGTCACGCAATGTACCTATATAGTTCCCACAGCAGGAGTTCATCAGCTTCGAGTCCGAATGATCCCTACTCCAGCAGGCCAATGGCAGATTGATGACATTTCCCTGGTGATTGATAGATGACAATTAAATCTTACTGCATTTAAAGGTTCAGACCTGATCTGGCAGACACTGACTTTACTGGCAGTGTCTGTCGGGTTAGATTCAGCCTGAAAATTTTGTAAAAGCTTCTCACTTGTAGACTGAATACAGCTTTACAGTTCGATTAGAAAATACAATAGATCTGCACGTAAAAGACAAGGCCGATTGGGCCGAATCCCTTCCGCCGAAAAATTCGCTTCAGGCACCATGCAGGGGCTGTGTCATACCATTTTCGAGAAGCTTCCGACGCCCGCGAAATTAATGAATTTTGTGGAGGAAATAATCTGGAACAGAAATCCATGGCACGGAAGGCTTATGCCCTTTTCACGACCTCTCTGTCAGTTCGCCTCGCCCAACAGCATCCGCTCGAAGCCGGGCACGTCCGCGAGAAGATTATTGCAAGGGTAACAGGTAAAGAGCGCACTCTTGCCTTGTGGTGTCTCTGTATATTTCTTCCTCCTCATCGGGTATTCATATATACTCATCAACGATGCTCCACTATCGTTGTTTTTCCCTACTCATTCTTGCCACAAGTCTGCTTTTGTCGACCGTCAACAGCAATGACTTCTGGAAACACCCATCACTCGATACGCTTGCAACCGATGCGGTAGGCCTGTCGAAAAACGACTTGGCCGGCCTTGGCCTGCAGCGGGTTGACTCCTCGCGGGTCGAAGTTCTGCATCAAGGCGAGAGCTTGGAGGTCGTGCTGTACAAACCCACCCATCCACAACAACCGGCGCCTGCTATTGTTTTCCTGCCAGGCCGCATGGCTTCTGACGACCAGTATGAAAGTTACGCCCGTGCACTCGCCTCCCGTGGCTTTGTCGTGGCCGTGCGCAGTTGGTATTCGCTGTTCAGAAGCGACCTCGAACTTTCCCACGATGCGAAAGTAATCGCTGACTGGCTAGTCCTGGCTCAAGGAGCCAATCCGGGAAAAATTGGCATCGCCGGCCATTCAATGGGCGGCAAAGATGCGATGCTTGCGGCCGCACAATACGGCGGATTTGCTGGTGTAGTGGCCATCGATCCCGACGACAACGGCAGCGTCTCGGTAGTGCACGGCCCGCTTGCCAGCTTGAAGGCCCCTTTACTGCTGATCGGCGCGGAAGTCGCTTGGCACGCATCCAGTATCTGCGCGCCGCTAGCGACTAATTACCTGCGGTTCTTCGAACGGGCGCCGACTGGAACCATCGAACTGACGCTGCGGGATGCTGACCATGTGCAGATGCTGGACGAGCCGGACCGATTCGGCTACGGCATATGCCGCAGCGGCACGGCGGATTCGCGCCAAGTGCGCATCACAGCAAGGCGCGCGACTGTTGGTTTTTTCCTCCAGCATCTCCAGGGTGGACCGGCCTTGCCAATGCCGATGTCCAGCCAGGCCACCATCCGCGTGGCGCAAGCTTATCCAGTCAAGGAAAAATGAACAGCCCGCGATAAAGCGTAAAGTTCCCTTAGCCCGATGCGAGGCGATTGGAAAAGCAGATATAAAGGCTCTCTTTGCGCCACGCGGAATTTTTCCCAGAATACCGTCTTGCCGTGCTGATGAATTAGCTTAGTCGCAAACAAGTGGTAAAGCTTGCGAGACAGCCACTCAGCCATGGCACTGCAACCCTCAATCCGCCCCAGTTTTTCCAGCGGCCCAACTCCCAGGCAGACCGAACCAATACCCTCTTCGCGTAGTGCCCGCAGGGCAGTGACTATCATAAGTTCGTTGGTATAGAGTGGGGCCGCAGGCGTGGAAAACACGAGGTTGATCAGGCGCTGGCACCCTGTGCAGCCCACTTGCAGCATGGAGAGAAAGCCGACCACCTCGCCCGCCTGTTCGGCAATAAACCAGCGCCTGCCCACTTTATCATCGAAAAGTCGTGGCTGGCCCAGATACATCTGAGGCCCATGGCGAGCCCTCCGCCAAGCCTTGCAAGCTGCCTCTGCCTGTGCTTCCATCTGCGCATCAGGTTCCCCCAAGCACTCGCGCACGGTCACGCTCGTCCGCCGCACATGATTGAGGTGCTGGCGCAGATGGCGGGCCTGCGGGCCTGCCTCAGGATCGTTCTGAGGATCGGCTATCAGCAAACTAGCAAACTCCATCGAGGCATATCCGCGCTCATGGGCATAGGCTTGCATGCTGACCGTTGCCGTGACATACAAGATCGACCAGCCTTTGCCTGCGCAATAGTCTGCAAAAGCATCAGCCAAGCAGGCTTTATTTTCCGGCGCGCAGATCGGATCGCCCTGCACAACAGCACACCTGCACACGAGTAAAAAGTTAATCAGCCCGTCAACGGCAGGAGTGCGAAAGATGCTGCGTGAGGGATCCAGAGCAATGTGCGACACGGGGCCGCCATACTGCCGGACCAAGTCCACAGCGGCTGAAAGCGGTTTAGTCATAGGGGTGATTAAATATCGATAGCGACATTAGAGTAAACAAGAATGACATAAGTTTAAGGCGCAGACAAAAAAGGCGAGACGCGGCCAATGGCATGCAACTTGGCATTGAAACTATAGCTCATCAAGTAGGCGCCTGGTTACTGTTTGTGTACTTCGGCTCCATCATAATGAAAGCATTCGACAGTATTCATCTTGAATTTCTTATTCATTGCTTCGACCCTGCCGTTGAAAGTATGTCATCTCGCTTACTTGGCGCAGCAATACATCAAGTTTCTAAAGCGACTATCGCTTATTAAGTATTTTTTGATGAAAATTTAAGGAATTTTTTAGACAAGAAGTTGTCTTTGATAATGTTAGTAGTTAATGCACTATTTTGCATAATTGTTATCATTGACCCCTCTAAGTAAGCCCTTTTAATCAAGGGCTTTTTTTGCCTAGTGATGCCCCATTGACAGCAACCGTCAAAGACCGATATTACTTCGATAACTGATTGCAAGATTGGATGGCTATCAATTACTAGACAACAGTCCCGAAATATTGCCGCCAAACAATTCTTCTATTTTTTTTCAAATGCTATTGGAGCTAGTTCAGCCTCCATCGATTCAGAGCTTAAGTACTTCTTTCCAAGAAGGTCAGTATCTTGCAAGCGCTTTGTTGTCAATTCATGACCTTGTGAGTCAAAAACGGTCATCGATACATCATAAATAAGGTCAGTTGACAAATAGGTATCTGTCTTCCAATTTAGCAGTGTCAATAGAATAATTTTATCTGCTTGTTGAGACCGCGCTAGCGCGGTAGGATGCGGTGAGGTACGAACCGCACCGTTCGCGATCGATGCGCATCACTGCGTTCAGCGCACCCTACGAGCTAGGGCATGGCAACTTGAACATGACTATGCGATATAGCGACCCTGCGCCGGAACACTGAGAGGAAGCAAAAAACTGAATCCCTTAAATAATATAGACACTGGCAAGAAAAGCCAGCATCTAATTTAAGATAAGTTATTGATTTTATGGAGCCAATGGCGGGATTCGAACCCGCGACCTACTGATTACGAATCAGTTGCTCTACCGACTGAGCTACATCGGCTTTAAGAAGAAAATTATAAAAGCTTAAAAAGCTAATCTAATGGCTGATACTGGTCCATCATTCCCAGCCCTTCTGCCACTGCTTTGCACGTAATTTTACCATCAAATACATTAATTGCCTTGGCGAGTTCTCTGTCAAACTTTAAAGATGACAATTCAGCATCTGCTATCTTTGCAATATACGGTAGCGTAGCATCAACTAACGCGATAGTTGATGTTCTTGGATAAGCGCCAGGCATATTGGTCACGCAGTAATGTATCACGCCATGTTTTATAAAGACCGGATCCGAATGCGTTGTAGGTCTTGATGTCTCTATGCATCCGCCCTGGTCGATGCTGACATCGACAACAACCGTCCCTTCGGCCATTGACTTGATCATATCTTCGCTGATTATTTTAGGCGCCTTGGCTCCGCGGCAAAGCACGGCCCCTACCACTAAATCGGCATCTACAATATGCTTCTCGATATTTTCTTTATTGGACAGAAAGAAATTCACTTCCGGCAATACGGTTTCTTTCAGTTTCTGCATTGCCGCCAAGTCTATGCTTGCAACAAACACATCAGCCCCCATCGCACAGGCGACTTGCGCGGCATGTTGACCAACCACACCATCACCAACGATAACAACCTTGCCATGCCGTCTGCCTAATACCTTGCCTAACTGTATTCCCTTTCCCTGATTGAATTTGGCAAGATAATAACTGCCCATTAATATCGCCATGTTACCGGCAACAGCGCTCATCGGCGCAAGGATTGGCAATCGCCCTTGTTCATCTTCCAGCGTTTCATAGGCAATTGCGGTTGTGCCTTTTTTTAATAGCTCCAAAGTCAATGCAGGCGACACGCCGGCCAGATGAAAAAAGGTAAACACAATTTGTCTATCCAGATACTGATATTCTGGCTCCAGAGGCTCCTTGACTTTTACAACCATATCGGCCGCCCAGGCAGTGGCGGCAGAAACCAGCTGCGCACCTGCCTGCTCATATTGAGCATTGCTAAAACCGGACCCCAGCCCGGCATCGATCTCAACCAGAACAGAGTGTCCTTTTTGTATCAGATGCCTGGCAGCTTCAGGCGTAATAGCAACCCTGCTTTCTTTTTCTTTAATTTCTTTAGGAATGCCGATTTTCATTGTTTATCAATTATTTTCGTTCAGCTGTTTTATGGCATAGCTTGCCGCGCCTAAAAGAGCCGCTTCAGGGTTGGTGCAAACTTTAACGGGTATTTTTTCCAGCACTGGACGATATCGCCCTTTAGCCAGAAAACCCTGCATAAATGCTCCCTTTTGTAGAAAGGGCAAAATTTTCGATGCTATTCCGCCGGCGAGATAAACGCCGGCATAGGGCAGGCACTTAAGCGCAAGATTGCCCGCTTCCGCACCGTATATCCTGCAAAAAATGTTTAATGCTTCCACGCATAACGCATCGCTTCCAGCAACTCCGGCTTCGCCGATAACTGCAGCTGGATCGCGCTTGGTCATTTGTTGCTCAATATCGGGTTGAGCAGATGCCCAATCATTTTTTTTAAGAAATTGATAAATATTTATCAATCCTTCTCCGGATAATAATCTTTCGTAACTGACATGCTCGGGATATTTTTCCCTTAGGTAATGGAGCAACGCTATTTCCTGCTCCGTACCAGGTGCAAAATCCGTATGACCGCCTTCTGTTGCCATGACATAATGCTTTGCACCATCCCATGTAATTATTGATTCACCCAAGCCCGTGCCCGCCGCAACAATGGCTAGATGGCCTTCTCGCGGCTCTGCGTGCGGATTAAGCCCGACGAAATTATGTTCGGGCATTTCCAGCACACCCCATGCGGTGGACTCCAAGTCATTTAACAATTTGACATTCTGGGTACGCAATTGGCTGCCGATTTCGGTTTTAATTAATACCCACGGAAGATTGGTTGTTGTGCAGTTACCGTCCACTATGGGGCCGGCCACGCCGATACAGGCTGCCGATACTTGAATAGGCTCAGCATCGCTTAAAAATAAATCCAGTATTTTGTTGAAGCTCTGATAGGCGGAACTGGGGAACTGTTCTTTTTTGATACAGCGCCAGTTGCCGCCTTCAACTTCATATAATGCCAGGATTGTTTTGGTGCCACCTATATCGCCGGCGAGGATCATCACTTGTTCTCGTAACTGTTGAATACCTGGTAATGCTTTTCGCTATCGAAGCTTACCACTTGGTAAGGATCTTTTCTGCCGCCCATTTCCATGCCGGGCGTGCCGGCCGGCATGCCTGGAACCGCTATTCCTACCACCTTCGGCTTCGTCTTCAAAAGTGTATTGATATCATTCGCTGGCACATGCCCTTCAATAACATAGCCATTCACCAGAGCCGTATGACAGGAAGCCATTTCATTTGGCACGCCATGCTTGTCTTTTATGGTCTGAACTTCACTGGTAACGATATCTTTGACATTAAAGTTATTTTGTTTCAGATGTTCCAGCCATTTTCCACAGCAGCCGCATGTAGGACTTCTGTAAACCACAATGTCAACAGGCTTGGCCGATTCGACATTCTCAGCTTTCACACCGGCATTTACACTAAGCAACCCTATTGCCAGAAATATATTTAACAACTTCATAAGCTAACCTCTTAATTTTCCAACTTCATTACCGATGTGTTTGACCATGGTTCTTTATTGACCGGCCAAATGATTTTTCGGTTCTTCAAAAAATAAGTCGTCCATAAATGTTCTGTGTCTTTATTACACTAACAGCGCTAACAGCGCTCTAGATAGCGGGTAAATTCAAAAATCCTGCTTTTAAGCCCTCTGTTTTAAGTATCTCATTAAGAATCTCATGCGCTGATGAAAATCTTAACCTTAAGACCAAACGAATTTTTTTTGTATCCATCTTGTTTTCGGTGGCTTGAAGAAATTGTCGTTTTTCAGTCAAGCAGACCGGCCAATCCAGTAAAAACGCTGCCGTTTAAAAAATTATGATTGATGATAGGCTGGACTGTACTTGCGTACGGCATCCACCATTGCTTTAACATGATCCGGGTTAATATCGGGCAGAATTCCGTGCCCCAGATTGAACACATGGCCTGAGCCAGAACCATACTTTTGCAAAACGGTTTTTACTTTTTCGGTAATAACCTCAGAGCTCGCATAGAGTGAAACCGGGTCCATATTGCCTTGCAGAGCCACTCGATCACCAACTCTGGCGCGGGCCTGCTGTATATCTGTCTGCCAATCCAGACCCAATGCATCATAACCGGCCTCAGCCATGGCTTCCAGCCAGAGGCCGCCGCCTTTGGTAAATAAGATTGTCGGAATCTGCTGTCCGTTTATAGTGGTGTTCAGCAATGATCTGACCTGCTTGGCATAATGTAAGGAGAACTCGGTATAGTCTTCGGAAGTCAGCATTCCTCCCCATGTGTCAAACAGCATGACAGCCTGGGCGCCCGCTTCGATCTGGGCATTTAAATAGGCTGCTACTGACTGAGCCAATTTATCGAGCATGACATGCATTAACCTGGGCTGCTCATACATCAGGCCTTTGACCTTATGAAAGCTTTTGCTGCTGCCGCCTTCAACCATATAAGTGGCCAATGTCCAAGGGCTGCCCGAAAATCCGATGAGCGGCGCATTGCCCTGCAGCGATTTTCTTATCAGTCGAACGGCATCCACCACATAGCGCAACTCCACCTCCGGGTCTGGAATCGGCAATTTGTTGATATCTTCAGCCGTTCTTACCGGATTTTTAAATTTAGGGCCTTCGCCTTCCGTGAAATAAAGCCCCAGCCCCATTGCATCAGGAACAGTCAATATATCGGAGAACAGAATGGCCGCATCGAAATCGAACCGCCGCAACGGTTGCAGAGTGACTTCACACGCCAGCTCAGGATTGGTGCAAAGATTTAAAAAACTGCCGGCCTGCTCCCTGACTTTTCTATATTCAGGCAGATATCGTCCCGCTTGACGCATCATCCAGACCGGCGTTCGATCAACAGGTTGCTTTAAAAGAGCTCTGATCAAGGTGTCGTTTTTTAATTCTGTCATTGCTTTATATCGATTTTTCCGGTTTAGATTTATCTTCAGTCACAAGATACTAACACTCAAGGAATGCTGTTTATCCTAAACACACTGAAGCATAGAAATTCGAAAGATCTGCCGCTCAACTATTCAATTTTTGTCCGCCGAGGTTCACAGGTCTTTATTTAATTGCACCCACTTTTATAGGTATGGCTTTGCGAAACTCTGGCGGCAGTGAATTCCGGGCCTGAATCGCCTGCGCCGCACTGGAAAAAGAACCATACATTAGGACATAGAGTTCCTTGCCATTGGTTATTTTCCGGCTTTGTTTAATCCCCAACGACGGGTATTTTTTCAGCACATCCGCTACCGATTGTTGTTTGGATAAAACCATGAGCTGCAGCGTGTAACCATTAGCCGTCTGCGTGACTGGCGGTTGCTTTTCGCTTTCTTGAGTGACAGGCTTTGCTGCCTGTTTCTCTCTAGGGACAACAATAGCATCCTCTACATTTTTTTTCTTATCACTGATTTCCGTTTTTTTAGATTCAATCTGTTCGGCACTATTGGTAATTTTATCTGCTTCCGGCTTTTCAGGCTTGTCGTTTATTGGCTGAATCTCATTGGCAGCGCCTCTGTTTTCCATGTCATGTTCGGACGGAACCGCATCCATTTCCTCAGAGGCATCTTCTGCCGCCTCTGGCGTATCTAATGCCTCTGGATCGTCTAGCGCGTCTTCCGTTTCAGACTGCGTCAAAATCTTTTCATTGATCGATTTCTGCTGTTGCGGCTCTGTTTGCACTGGTTGCACAGACTGTCCGTTTTTGGCGCTTTCAGTCGAAGTTACAGTTGATGGCGGCGCTATTTCAATAGCAATCTGTTTCTGACCAGCAGAAGAACCGGTAGAGGCGTTATCTTCTTTACGCGGTAGCGAACTCATCCACTGCACACTGAGCGCTACGGCAATCAATGCGATTACGGCAGCCGGCAGTATCCATTTGGCATTGCCGCCAGGTTTGGGATTGCTTGCCAAAGCGGGCAATTCAGCGATGATTTTCCCAGGAATGCCGTGCGTTTCCTTATAAATGGCCTCCACCATGTCCTCATTGATGGCATTAAATGAAATTTGCGCCCGGGGCTGTGTTGATAAATGCTGCAAAAATTCGCCGCATTGTTTTTCCGATAAAGGCGGTATTTCTATAAAATAGCAATTATCAATAGCCCGGTCCGACCTGCTTTTTATGTGCAGTTCATCATGCGTCAAAACAAAAACCACCCTTAACACAGGGTTTAAGGCAGCGTATTGAATAATTGTCGTTACCAGACCTGGTACTAGCTGACCTGCATTATCAATGGTCAGGATTACCTTTCTCTTCTGGCTTTCATGCTGGTCAAAGGCAGTCGCCAAAGCCAGACCATGCTTGTCAGACTTATCCTGCGTGATGGCCTTCGCCATGTGCTCCTGAATTTTTTCAAAACTTAAATCGGCATTGCCCTGTATTGGACAATACAGCCAGGAGTCAACCTTGCGCTCTTGCAAGACTCTCAGCAAAGTGGTTTTACCGATGCCTTCCGGCCCGCAGACGATAAGAGGCTGTGTTAAGTTGGCAAGCAGATGAGTCAGTAACTCAAGCTTCTGAGTTCGTTCCTGCGTTATCAGAGAGCGAGCGGTCGTATCGACTGGTTTGTCCGCCGACTTTTTCAGATGATACGTAAAGGTATCATTATCTACCATAGGTTTTAAGCGTTACTTCTAATAGTTCTTGATTTATGTCTGTTGGCAAGGTTGCTTCACCAATTTTCTTCAGCAGAATCAACCTTATTTGACCGTCTACATTTTTCTTGTCAACCGCCATTAATTCAAGGAATCTTTGCGAGTCAATTTCTTTCGGTGGATTGACAGGTAATTTGGCTCTTTTGAAAAGCGCCATTATTCTTGCCACATCCGCGTCATTCAGCCAGCCTTTTCTTCTGGAAAGGTCGGCCGCCTGACAGGTACCGATGGCTACGGCTTCGCCATGCAAATATTGACCATAGCCTACGCCTGTTTCAATTGCATGACCAAAAGTATGACCCAAATTTAATGTGGCCCTGACCCCTGATTCTGTTTCATCTTCAACGACAACTTCAGCTTTGTTGATACAGGACCGTTCAATGACAAAGGCAAGCGCCTGCTTATCTCTTGCCAGCAGCGCATCCATGTTATTTTCCAGCCACACAAAAAATTCCGCATCCCTGATCAAGCCATATTTTATCACTTCCGCCAGACCGGCTGACAGTTGACGGTCATCCAGCGTATCCAAAACATCGGCATCGGCAATAACGCACTGCGGCTGATAAAAAGCACCGATCATGTTTTTTCCCAGCGCATGATTGACACCGGTTTTTCCGCCCACTGAAGAATCAACCTGCGCCAGCAAGGTTGTCGGTATTTGAAGGAAAGGAATGCCTCTTTGGTAACAGGCTGCGGCAAAGCCGCCCATATCCCCTATGACGCCGCCGCCCAGAGCGATCAAGGTCGCGTTTCGGCTAAATTTGCCGGCCAGTAACTTATCAAAGATCCTGGCGACAAAATCTAAAGTTTTATATTGCTCGCCATCCGGCAAAACCACCGTTTCAACAATATAGCTCTGCAAATTCTTTAAAATCGCATCCAGATATAATGGCGCTATGGTTTCATTAGTAACAACCAGAACCTGCCTGGATTTTATATGCTGAGTTAAGAGTTCCGGACGGTTCAATAAACCGGAGCCTATATATATCGGATAACTACGGTCGTCTAACTGTACAAGTAATTTTTTCATTTACGTAAACGATTAACAGATCTGTATTTTTCCAGTATATGGTTAACAACTGTTTTGCTTTGCATCACACTGGTATCAATTTTATAGTCGGCACATGACAAGTAGAGAGGCTCACGCTGCGCAAACAAGTTTTCTAGCCGCCCTCTAGGGTTATCAGTCTGTAATAATGGTCGTTGGGAATCTCTGCGTGTCCTTTCCAGAATTCTTTCCACCGAGCATTGCAAGTAAACAACAAAACCATTTTCCTTCAATAGCTTGCGGTTCTGTTCCCGCAAAATTGCACCGCCGCCGGTAGCCAGCACAATGCCTTCCTTTTGCGTTAGCTGTTGGATCATCTTCTGTTCGCGATCCCTGAATCCTTCCTCGCCTTCAAATTCGAAAATAGTAGAGATGTCTACGCCCGTGCTTTCTTCAATCGCTTTATCGCTGTCATAAAAAGGCAATTTGAGCGCCTTCGCCAACTGCCGGCCTATAGTGGTTTTCCCGGCACCCATGAGACCAATTAAATAGATATTTTCTGATTGCGTCATGAGTTACTTGACTCTTTAAGATTTAAGCATAAAAAAAGGGGGCATTATGCCCCCTTTTTGCTCCAAGTAGAAGCTATCAATAAGATGATAATGCGTCTTTGACAATTTTTGGTGTTACAAAAATCAGCAACTCCCTTTTATCATCCTGATTGAATGTACGCTTAAACAGGAAGCCTATGCCAGGCAGGTCCGCAAAAAACGGCACTTTGTTAGTATCGTTATTTATCTCTTCTTCAAAGACACCGCCAAGTACAACCGTCTCGCCATCGTTCACTTGCACGCTGGTTCTAAGTTCCCGCTTGTCAATCATACGGTCGCCAAGTTCTGTCGCTTCTTCGCCCAGCGTATTTTTAGTGATATATAAGCCCATGATCACACTACCGTTAGGCGTTATCTGGGGCAATACGCCCAATTGCAGCACAGCGTCAACGAATACGGTATTTGTTCCGGTATTAGCGCTTGAAGACAAGTAAGGAATTTTGGCGCCCTGTTGAATCACTGCCAAGCAGCGGTCAGAGGTCATGACTCTCGGATTGGAGATGAGTTCGCCGCGCCCTTGGTCCTGCAACGCCGACAATTCAAGATTTAACACATAATCCGCACCTCTTGCCAAGGTCATGCCTAAAGCGCCATAAGGATTAGACGTTGTAGCCAGATCCACCAGCGCATCATTTAGCGTACCAATGTTGCCATCCTCATCGACTTGAGCATTGCCGTTGCCTCGGGTTCCCCGGCCGCCAACAGCGAATACCTTGCCGGAACCGGCTTCGGCCTGTTTTGCAACACCAAACCTCACGCCCAGTTCTTTCGCAAATGTATTGGATGCGATGACGATTCTTGATTCAATCATAACCTGGCGCACCGGAATATCCAGCTTGCGTATCAATTTCTTTACTTCTTCCAGACGTTTTGCTGTTTCGCGCACAATCAGCGTGTTGGTTCTTGAATCTACAACTGCAGATCCTCGAGCGGAGAGCAACACCAAGCGATCATTATTAGAGCCTAAATTATTTCCCAGGTCTCCGAAACCCTGATTTTGACCTTGGTTTTGACCTTGGTTCTGGAATGGGTTTTGGAATTGATTTTGGTATTGATTTTGACCTTGATTTTGGCTTTGATTGCCGCCGGATGATTCAAGCTCTGACTTGGTAATACGGGAACAGCTACCTACGGCACTGGCATCTTGCCCATACAATAAGTTTCTAAAGTCCTCTGCTTTAGCATAATTAATTTTGAGGTATTCGGTTACTAAAGGCTCTAACTGTTCAACGACAGTCTCTGTTTTTTGCTGTTCTTCCTTATATTTCTTAATCTTGCCTTGTGGCGCAATCAATGTGACATTGCCTGTCTCATACTTTTCCAGATCCTTGGTCATCATGATGAAGTCCAGAGCTTCATCCCAGGGCACATCATCCAGTTTCAAGGTAACGGTTCCAGTAACGTCGTCACCGGCAACCACATTCTGCCCGGTAAATTCAGCCAAGACCGCAATAACGCTACGAACATCGATCTCCTGAAAATTCAAAGACAACCTGTCACCGGTGTATTTCGCTCTCTTTTTGTCAACCGCTTCTTTTTCTTCGGCAGTTATTGGTCTGAACTCAACAGTCAATAATCCTTCTGACTGAAAAAGTGAATAATCATAAAGACTATTTTGTAGCGACACTGTAATGGCGGAATCATTGTTTGACGAAACAGCATCGATAGACCTAACCGGTGTTGCAAAATCGGATACATCGAGTTTTTTCTCCAGATTACCCGGCAATTGCGTATTCAGGAAACTGATAACAACTTTCCCGCCTTCTTCCTTGCTGTTTACGATGGTATTGGGATTTGCCAAAGAGACCAGTATGCGCCCTTCGCCTCTTTCTCCGCGCTTGAAATCCAGCCCCCGGATAACCTGTTCAGGCATTAAACTGGATACTAAAGTTGTTGCAGGCTTTTGAACAACCGGAGCAGACCGTTCAGGCATTACTGCTTTTGCGCTGGTTAAAGTAAGCTGCACTTTATTGCCGATCACTTTGGTATCAAAAGGCACGGATTCAACCAGATTGAGTACAATACGCACTCTATCGGCCCCTTCCGCCACGTAAATGTTACGTGCGGCCCCTTGGTTTATCGGATATTCCTTTTTATCCAACGCATTTTTCACTCCAGGAAAATCCAGGGCAATCCTGGCAGGATTATCCGTATGAAAGACTTTAGGTTCAACGACTGCACCGTTCATTTCCAATTGTATCTGTAGTTTATCGCCGGGCAAGGTCGCGATATCTATACCCTGAACGGATACGCCACCGGCTTGCGCGGTTGCAATTTGGAATATAAATAAAAATAAGCTTAAGCCGATGCGCGCCCATAGGGAACGTCCCATTCTATTCAACATAATGTCACTATGTTTATTATTCATTTTGTTATCCTCGAAATCACTCTGACAAAGCTAATGAAGCGGATTGTTCGCGCCATGATCCCGGCTTGTCAGGAACGATTTCCGTCAGTTCAATTTTATCGTTGGATATCCGTATAATTTTTCCATAATTTTTTCCCATATAATTCCCAACCCGAACGCGATGAATCGTACCGTCACTTGCTTTTATCAGCCCCCACAAACCTGACTTCATAACCACAGTGCCTACCATTCTTAAACTGTCCAGAGAGAACGCCTCCAGCTCTTCTTTACGGCGGGAAGTATCGGGTTTTATACCGCTACCTGTTCCAACATCCGCCCCGTCCGCCTGCTCAGTCTGTTCCAGCGGCCTGAATGGGTCACGCAACCCCTCCGGCTTAAAGATGAATGGCTCAACAACTTTGATTTCGGGCAATGGCTCAATCGGACCTTTAGGCCTGGCTTTCACTTCGGAGATATAACGATTCAGATCTGAAAAATCGTCGTTTCCGCACCCTGCCAATAGAATGAGAAAAACGGTGCAGCTTATCTGTATACCCGTCCGCCTGCTAATCAATAATGGCAAACCTTTGCGTCCCATTATTTTTTCCCCCTTCTCTTCTTGACGCTGGAGACCGCTTTATCAACGTTTTCGTTATAGGTCTTTATCGTCGCATTCATCAACATGTCCCCCGCTTCATACTTGTCTTTGTCCTTATCTTTGCTTTTGCTCTTATCGATAGGAACAATATTGACATCATGCACGGTCACAATTCTGGGTAGAGCAGCCACCCCACTTACAAACAAGCCCAATTCCTCGTATTTCCCTATTACCTCAATATTAATCGGCAACTCCGAGTAAAAATCTTTGTTCACGGCAGCGGCCGGTTTAAACAATCTGAATTCCAGGCCGCTCGCCAATCCTGTCTGTGAAATATCAATAAGCAGGCTTGCTACTTCTTCCTTAGTGGGCATCTGCCTGAGCATTTCATGTAATGAAACTTCAATTTGCGCTAACTGATCCCGGTAATCCTGGAGATTGACTGCTTTTTTTTGTTTCGTTTCAAACGATAGCCTTAACTCCTTCTCCTGCTGCTCAATATTTTCAAGCTCCTCTAACTGGTCAACGGTGTCATAGTAAACACCTCCGCCGGCCACTACAGAACATATCAGTAAAACGATTGCGGCCTTGATGGGTGATGGCCATGTGCCGGCCGCGTTAAAATCCCAATTAATGTCTGACAGATTCATTGGTCACCTCCCCATTCACGTCTTCGGCCTTTTGCTTGCCCTGCTTCGCATGCATTGTGAAATCACTTAACTGTTCAGAATTGGTTTTGTCCTTCGACTGAATCACATCAAGCTTTGGAATTTGCAGCCAAGGCGATATATCTATCGCGCGCATGAAAGCGGAAACTCTCGCATTCGATTGCGACTTGCCATCAAAAGTCAGGTCGGATGCGGTTTGGGTGAATTTGGTAAGAAAGACGCCTTCAGGTGTCGTTCGAGCGATTTCATCGAATAAATGCACAATCTCCGGACGACTTTCCTGCAATCGCTGAATCACATCAATTTTTGCCAGCAACTTGCTTTTTTTCTCTTCAATATCCTTGATTTCCTGAATTTTTTTGTCCAGCAACGCTATTTCATCCTGCAACATTTTATTTCTTCGCTCCTGGTATTCTTTCAGCCCTTCAATATAGAAGTGAACCAGCCCAAGAACAACAATCGTGAGCAGAACTGATAAGACAATCACATTTATAAAATCCTGCTTCTTTTGCTTACGCAGCTCTTCGCGCCAAGGAAGTAAATTGATCTTTGTCATTAGTCAAAGCTCCTTAATGCCAACCCGCAGGCAATCATCATTGCCGGAGCATCATTACTCAATACCTGCGGTTTCACTCGATTGGATAAGGCCATGTTGATGAAAGGATTGGCAATGTAGGTAGGCACGCCTAAGCTTTGTTCAACCAGCTTTTCTACACCGGGAATTGAAGCGCAACCGCCAGCCAGAATGATGCTGTCGATGCCTCTATTCGCACTTGACGAGACAAAGAACTGTAATGACCGAGCAATTTGCTGCACCATAGCTCTTTTAAACGGCTCAAGTACATCAGTGGCATAATTGTCCGGCAATCCGCCGTGTTTTTTTGCCAAACCGGCTTCTTCATAAGACAAACCATATCTGCGCTGAATTTCTTCAGTCAGCTGCCTCCCTCCAAATCCTTGCTCCCTCGTATATACGGTGCGGCAATCATGAAGAACGTTTAAGGTGGCCATTGTTGCCCCTATGTCGGCGATGGCGATGGTTCGTCCTTCTAATGAATCCGGCAATTGATCGGCGAGCAATGTAAATGCGTTTTCCATTGCGAATGCCTCTACATCGACCACTCTGGCCTTCAAACCGGCTTTCGCTAATGCCTCAACCCGGTCGTCCACATTTTCCTTTCTTGAGGCGGCAAGCAGCACATCGACCATGTCCGGATTATTTTCATTTTCGCCTTGCACTTCAAAGTCGAGATTAACTTCATCAAGGGAATAAGGTATGTATTGATCAGCCTCAACCATGATCTGCTCTTCCATTTCATCGCTGGATAGTGAAGCAGGCATGGTTATAATTTTTGTCATGACAGCCGAACCGGCAACAGCTACAGCCGCTTGCTTGAGCTTTGATCCGGACTGCTTTAATGCGACTTTTATGGCGTCAGCTATAACATCGATATTGGCGATATTTTTATCAATGATCGCGTCTTGCGGCAAAGACGCTACCGCATAATTCTCGACCCGGTAACGAGCCCCGACCTTGCTCAATTCCAGTAACTTTACTGCAGCTGTACTTACATCAACACCAAGAACAGCATTCTGTTTTTGATTAAACCAGCTCATGAATTAACTCTCGGAAAACTTGATTATGAATGTATTGCATAAATTGAAAGCCTGTCTCTCGTATGTTCAGCAGTCAAAAAACTAATCACTGTCAGAAGTATAGTAGTGTTTTTTATTTTTTTATTTTGATGAGCAAAATATCCGGTTTATTTGTGTGACCGGTTCCACTATACTCGGACGAAGATTGCTGCAATCGGCATTTGACTGGAAGATCTTGTTATTATTGATAAGCTGTAGTTCCTCTATAACGTAGATTTTATTCAGGCTTACTTGTGACTATAAAAATGCTGTGCGGAAAAATTTTGATAGGATTGATTGCTTTTTTTATAGCGATCAGCGCCTGCTTAGCGCTCGCCGGCTATTTGCTGCATCAAAAATTATCAATGGAACTGCCGGACATAAAAACCCTGCACAATGTTCAGTATCAGATCCCTTTCAGCATTTACAGCAAAGATAATCTTCTCATTGCTCAATTCGGAGAGAAAAAGCGCACTCCAATCAAAATTGATGAGGTTCCCAAGCAGCTTATTGATGCTTTTCTGGCAGCCGAAGATGAACGCTTCTTTAAGCATCCCGGCGTTGACTATAAGGGCTTATTGCGAGCTGCCATACAATTGGCCTTGACCGGAAAAAAAAGACAAGGCGGCAGTACGATTACCATGCAGGTCACGCGTAACTTTCTGCTTGGCAGAGAAAAAACGTATATCCGGAAAATAAAAGAAATTATTCTGGCGCTAAAAATAGAAAACGAATATTCAAAAAAGCAAATCCTTGAACTTTATTTGAATCAGATCTACATGGGCCATAGAGCCTATGGCATCGCTGCGGCTGCACAGACGTATTACGGCAGAGCCCTTAATCAGCTGACGCTTGCCGAACATGCCATGATCGCCGGCTTGCCTAAAGCCCCATCGGCGTATAATCCGATCACCAATGAGACTCGGGCGCTGCAAAGGCGCAATTATGTTTTACGAAGGATGCTTGAGCTTAACTATATAACTCAGCAGGAATTTGAAAGCGCCGCCAACCAGCCTTCAACCGCAAAACTGCAATACGTATTACCTGAGCTTTCAGCGCCCTACTTAGCTGAAATGGTCAGACAAAAGCTTTTCGATAAATATGGTGAAGAAGCGTATACATCGGGTTTTAAAGTCTACACAACAATCGACTCATCATTGCAGACAACGGCTGATCAGGCGCTTAGAAATACATTACACGCTTATGATGAGCGTCACGGATATCATTCAGCACCTCTTGCAAACATTAATACAGTCAACAATTTCAGAGACATTCCCATTATCGGCGATACCCTGCCAGCCTGTATTGTAAGCGTCGATAAAAGCACGGTTACTGCCAGACTTCAAAATAACGCCACCATTGAAATTCCCTGGGAAAATATCAAATGGGCTCAGAATACTGTAAAAAGCTTTCTAAAGCCCGGAGACATCATTCGGGTCCGGCAATTGAAAAACGATACCTGGGCTTTAACTCAAGTTCCCGGAGCGGAAGGGGCTTTTGTTTCAATAAATCCCATCAATGGCGCAATCCTGGCATTATCCGGCGGCTTCGACTTCTCTCACAACAAATACAATCGCGCCACCCAAGCCAAAAGACAGCCGGGATCGGGCTTTAAACCCATCATTTACACCGCGGCGCTAGAGGAAGGCTATACCACGGCCAGCTTTATCAACGACGCCCCCATTGTCGTTGAGGATCAAAGCCAGGAAAACGAGGAATGGCGGCCTGAAAATTACAACCGAAAGTTTTTTGGCCCCACCAGCATTAGATCAGCTCTAACTCACTCGAGAAACATTATTTCCATTCGCCTTTTGAGAACAATAGGCATCGAAAAAGCCGTCTCCGCGGCTTTGCGTTTTGGCTTTACACATGAGCAATTGCCCAAAAGCCTTTCTCTGGCATTAGGCAGCGGCTATGCATCGCCGCTGCAAATGGCGAGAGCCTATGCCACATTCGCTAATGGCGGTTTTCTTATTAAGCCCTATTTCATTGAACGCATTGAATCCAATGAGGGCAAAGTCATCTATCAGGCAAAACCCAGAATTGCCTGCCCATCGTGCGATAGCAGTCAGGAATTGAATAAAACCTATGCCCCGCGGATTATTTCACCAAGAATTAATTTTCTTATGAATTCCTTGCTAAGAGACGTTGTTCAACATGGCACGGCAACTCGCGCAAAAGTTCTGGAAAGGCAGGATCTGGCCGGCAAGACGGGTACAACCAACGAACAGCGCGATGCCTGGTTCAATGGATATACCCCTTCGATCGCAGCTACTGCATGGGTTGGATTTGACAACTATGCGTCATTAGGAAATCTTGAAACAGGCGGCGCCACTGCCTTGCCGATGTGGATAGAATTTATGCAGACAGCGCTGAAAAACACACCTGAAACTCCCTTTGATGCGCCTGAAGGAATAGTAAAAGCATTTATCGACCCTCAGACAGGTCTGCTGATGCCCGAAGGAAGCCGAAATGGAATATGGGAATTTTTTCAGGCCGAGCACGCCCCCAATCAATCCGCGCCAGTGTTTGAAAATTTACCCAGTGACTATAGTCAGCCTCATGAGAAACCGATTGAAGCCCTGTTTTAGAATACGCTGACGTGCAAGATACAAATATTGAGAACTAAAACTGGGGCCATAAGAACAACCCCAGCTTTTTTGATGTGTAACTATCTCTGCCGCTGCTATATATTTAATTGAACAGCTTTTTAAAGTTTAGATACAGTCAGCGTTTTCTGAAATTGCTGAGTTATATCTATAGACTGCAGGAACAAAAAACCCAAAAAGTTATTTGCCGTATTTCTTACGGAATTTATCAACGCGACCTGCTGTATCGACAACACGTTGCTTGCCTGTATAGAAAGGATGACATGAAGAGCACACCTCTATTTGCAAGTCACCTTTTAGTACAGAACCCGTTTCAAATGTATTACCACAACCACATGTTACGGTAATTTGTTTATATTCAGGATGAATTTCTGGTTTCATATCACTTTCACATTACCCATGGACGGGCTACATACTTATTGAAGAACCCCGTATAATACGTTTTTCATACTAAAACCGCAACTCAATTTACACGCATGCGCATTATTACACTAAATGCCAACGGCATTCGCTCGGCAGAGAGCAAGGGCTTTTTCAAATGGATGCACTTACAAAATGCCGACATCATCTGCATACAAGAAACAAAAGCCCAACTATACCAGCTAAACCCTGAGCTCTTCTGCCCGGCCGGTTATCACTGCTTCTATCATGACGCGGAGAAAAAAGGCTATAGCGGCGTGGCGATCTACAGCAAAAAACAACCCGATAAAATTATAAGAAGCATAGGCTGGTCCGACATCGATGCAGAAGGCCGCTTCATCGAAGCGCAATTTGGCAAACTCAGTGTGATATCGCTTTACTTGCCATCCGGCACCTCCGGAGAAGAGCGGCAGCAAATAAAGTTTAAATTCATGGATCGCTTTCAGCCCTATCTGCAAGAGTGCGCGCAAAGCGGGAGAGATTACATTATCTGCGGCGACTGGAACATTGCTCATAAAGAGATCGACTTGAAAAACTGGCGGGGCAATCAGAAAAATTCGGGTTTTTTGCCGGAAGAAAGAGCGTGGCTGACTCAGTTATTCGCCAGCAATCACTGGCTGGACGCTTTCAGACTGATTAATCAAGAAGCCGAGCAATATACCTGGTGGTCGCACAGAGGCCAAGCCTGGAAGAAAAACGTGGGCTGGCGTATTGATTATCAGATCATTAGCGCCGGACTCAAAGACAAAGTGAAAGCCGGATCAATTTACAAAGAAGAGCGCTTCTCCGACCATGCACCGCTTATTATGGACTATGATTACGAGCTTGAGTCAAATATTGATAACGCATCAGCACCAGCACCAGAATAATAGCCGGCAAACCTACGACTGAGGCGTAAATAAAAAATACATAATAACCGTAAGTATCAACAATAATGCCGGATAAACCACCCAGAAGCTGCGCCGGCAATGTCATCAGGGAACTGAATAAAGCATACTGTGTGGCGGTATATGCTGTGTTTGTCAGACTGGAAAGATAAGCAATAAAAACGGATGTCGCTATACCGCCGCTTAAATTATCGGCACTTATTACGCCTGCCAACAACCATAGGCTAGGCTCACTGATCGCCAAAACAGCAAATAGCAGATTAGTACTCGCCACTATGATCGCGCCTAACAGCAAGGGGCGCATAACGCCATACCTTACCACTAACAAGCCGCCCAAGGTTGCGCCGGCAATGGTCATAAAAAAACCAAAAATCTTGCTGATTTCGGCGATCTCTTTTTTACTAAAGCCCAAATCAAGATAAAACGGATTTGCCATTACCCCCATTGTGATATCGCTCATCTTGTAAACTGCAATAAGCGTCAGAATCAACAGACCAACGGCGCCGTTGCGGCTGAAAAACTCCACAAACGGACTCAAAACAGCATCGGAAATACCTGCCAGCACACGCTGCCAGACGTTCTGACGTTTTTTCACACCCAATGCCATCTCAAGCTTACTTTCAAGCACTTCCACGGCTTTAGCCTGCTTGTGCTCAGGCTCGCTTAAACAGAGCGTCGTGACTATGCCGACAAGCATTGCTGCCGCCATAACAAAGTAAGCCAATTTCCAGCCCGAATAATCCGCAATATAAAAAGCGCCCGCGCCAGATACCAGCAACGCAATCCGATACCCCAGCACATAAGTTGCCGCCATTGCACCTTGGTATTCCGGTTTGACAGCCTCAATGCGGTAGGCATCAATAACGACATCTTGCGTAGCCGAGCAAAATGCCACCCATACGGCAAATAAAGCAATCTGTTGTAATTGCGTGTGCGAATCCGAGCTCGCCATACCTGCCAGACCAACCATGACTCCCAATTGAGCAAGAAACATCCAGCCTCGCCTTTTACCCAATAACCTAGTGAACAAAGGCAGTCTCAGCCTGTCGATCACAGGAGCCCAGAATATTTTTATTGAATAAGTCAGCCCCACCCAGCTAAAAAAACCGATGACGGAACGAGTCACGCCCTCATCCCTTAACCAGGCGGATAATGTGGAAAAGACCAATAGAAAAGGCAACCCGGCTGAAAAACCGAGAAGCATCATGCTCAGCACGCGCGGCTGAGCATAAACAGAAAAGGCCGACCGCCAACTTTTTTCAGCTGCCATTGACCTTGCCAGCGAGAAAGCACCGCATTTTCATGCGGTGCATGCTAGAAATTTCAGCCATTAATCAGGTAATGAGCAACGATACTTCCGACATAACCGGCAGCAATCGCTGGCGTCCATTTCAAGTGACTGAAGAAAGTGTATTTATGATTGGATTGACCCATCAAGGCGACGCCCGCAGCCGAACCCACCGACAGCAAGGAACCGCCTACGCCAGCAGTCAGAGTAACCAGCAACCACTGATAAAGACTCATATCCAAATTCATATTCAGCACTGCAAACATGACAGGGATATTATCAACAACCGCTGATATCAGACCAACCAGGATGTTGGCAGTTGTCTGTCCCAAACCATCGTATAAAGCACCTGACAGCAATTCAAGATAGCCGATGTATCCCAATCCGCCCACAGCAAACACAACGCCGAAGAAGAAGAATAAGGTATCCCATTCAGCTTCGCGCACTTTATTAAAAATATCAAACGGCTGACCTTGTGATGAATACATGATATTGATGCGGTATCCATAAATCATCAATGCGGAAAGACCAACCATCATGCCCATAAAGGGAGGCAAGTGCAGAACCTGATGAAAGCTTACCGCTGTAACAATCGTCAGCAAGAATAATACGCAAACCTGGATCGCTCCGGGCTTTAGCTGCACCGCTTCTTCACTGGTAGCCTGAGGTTGCTCATCGGGCACGGCAAAATACATAAATGCCGCCGGGACGCCATAGTTTACCATTGAAGGTATGAAAAGCTTGAAGAAGTCGAAGAACTGGACATATTCTGCCTGCCAGACCATCAGTGTAGTAATGTCGCCAAAAGGACAGAAAGCGCCGCCCGCATTAGCTGCAATAACAATATTAATGAAGCCAAGGCTGACAAACTTCGCATTATCAGACCCTACCGCCATAACTACCGCTCCGACCAATAATGCGGCCGTCAGGTTATCCGCTATAGCGGACAAAAAGAAAGTAATCACGCCAGTAATCAAAAACAGTTGACGGTATCCGAACTGTTTTCTTACCAGCCAGGATCTCAAGGCTTCAAACACATTCCGTTCCGTCATTGCGTTGATATAAGTCATCGCAACTAAAAGGAATAACATCAATGCACCGTATTCTTTCAAATTGTGTTCGAAAGCTTCGTGCATATCTTGTGCTGAAACGCCTGCTTGAGACGCCAAAACAGCAGCATGCGCCCAAATAATGCCAGCTGCCAGAATAACCGGCTTGGACTTACGCATATGCGTAAATTCCTCAGCCATAACAAACCCATAGGCGATAATAAAGATCAGAACCGTGTAAATGCCACGCTCCGTCCCCGTCAGCCCAAGTGTTTCAATTTTTTCGGCTGCCATCGCCATTTCGGGCAATACCAGTATCGATAATAGAAGAAAGAAAAACCGCAACAAAATAACCCCCTAATTTTTTAGTAGTTAATAAACACTGACCGAATCTTAACCGGTAATACTACCACCATATAATAAACTTTGTCATTTTATGGCTCGCAGTATATGATAATCATTCTTGAATACGGGCCCGACAGGCATAACAAATACACTATCCATGTATCAGTATAACGAAGACGACCAAACTCTTATTGAAGAACGCGTAGCCCAGTTCAGAAGGCAAACAGAGCGTTTTTTAAAAGGCGAAATATCTGACGATCAATTTCGCGCATTGAGATTAATGAATGGCGTTTATATTCAAACTCACTCTCCAATGCTGCGAATAGCAGGACCCTATGGCCTGCTTTCCTCCAAACAGTTTCGCAAACTGGCGCATATTGCGCGCGAATACGACAAAGGCTATTGTCATTTTACGACCCGTCAAAATGTCCAATTTAACTGGCCGCAGCTAGAAAGAATTCCCGACATTCTCGAAGAACTGGCCGATGTTCAGATGCACGCCATTCAAACGAGCGGCAACTGCCTGAGAAACACGACTTCAGATCACTTGGCCGGCGTTTGCACTGATGAGCTTGAAGACCCTCGCCCTTATTGTGAAATCATTCGGCAGTGGACTACCTTGCATCCTGAATTCGCCTATCTGCCGCGCAAATTCAAGATTGCAGTCAGCGGCGCCAAACTTGATCGAGCCGCCACTCAATTTCATGACATAGGCTTGCATCTAGTCAAAAACGATGCAGGTGAAACAGGCTTTCAAGTACTCGTTGGCGGCGGCTTAGGCCGCACCCCTATTATCGGCCAAGTGATAAGGCCTTACTTGGAAAAGAAGCATTTGCTGTCTTATCTCGAAGCCATATTGCGCATATATAATTTATATGGGCGCCGTGATAATAAATATAAAGCGCGCATCAAGATTCTGGTCAAAGAAACCGGACTGGAAGAGTTTACCAGGCTGGTTGAGAAAGAATGGCTGCAGATTAGGGACAATCTGGAACTTAGCGCCGAGCGGATTGAAGCGATAAAAGCCCAGTTTACCCCGCCTTCCTACGATCCCAACGCCGCGGAAGACGCCAGCTTTGCGCAGCATCAACAGGAAAACAAAGCCTTCGCCACCTGGGTTAAACATAACACCCTTAATCATAGAGTGCCGGGCTACCGTATTACCTTCCTGTCGCTTAAAGCCCCTGACTCACCTCCCGGCGATATGACAGATACGCAGCTTGACGCGGTTGCAGACCTGGCGGATCAATACAGTTTCGGACTGATCCGGAGCACCCACAGACAGAATCTGGTATTCGCCGATGTCAGGCAAGCGGATTTGTTCTCACTATGGCAGAAACTGGACGCGCTAAAACTGGCGACGCCTAACATTGGCACCGTGACCGATATGATCTGCTGCCCCGGCCTTGACTTTTGCTCGCTGGCCAACGCCAGCTCCATCGGCATTGCCAAAGAAATCAATGAGGCCTTGGATGATATGGACTACATCCATGACATAGGCGATGTAAAAATCAACATGTCCGGCTGCATGAACGGCTGTGCGCACCAAAGCGTCGGCCATATCGGCATCCTGGGCGTTGATAAAAAAGGCGTTGAATGGTATCAATTGACGCTAGGCGGATCTTCGGAAAATGAAGCCGCAATTGGCGAACGATTAGGTCCCGCTGTTGCCAAAGACCAGGTAGCCAAAGTGGTGACGACTATTCTTGACGTCTATGTCAAACAGCGCCTGGACGATGAATCATTCCTGGACATGGTAAAACGGGTCGGAATCACCCCATTCAAAGAAGAAGTCTATGCAGATAATTAAAGACAAGCAGATCATTGATGACAGCTGGAATTATATTTCTGATGACGCCGAACTGAAGGCCGGCAACATCAGCGTTTCACTGGCTCGCTGGAATAAAGACAAGCAGCAACTGTTGCATCATGATGGAAAGGTAGGCGTTAGGCTAGAACCCTCTGACTCGGTTGACAACATTGCCGAAGACCTGAAAAAAATTGAATTGATTGAACTGAACTTTCCTGTTTTTGCTGACGGGCGCGCATTCTCTCATGCATGGCTGCTTAGAAATCGCTATCAATATACAGGCGAAATCAGAGCGACAGGACACTATATGCCGGACCAGGTATTTTATTTGTCGCGCGTCGGCATCAATGCATTCAGTCTTGAAAAAACTGAAGACCTGCCTGCAGCTTTGTCTACGCTAAATGACTTTACAGTCATTTATCAAAAATCCACCAATTAAAATATAGCCAGGTGGGCATCATCATGCCCACCTGACCTTTTCACATCCTCGGCCCCATCCAGCCCTCCGCCAACCGACTCGATCATCCGGGAGTTATGCTGCGGACACGCTTCGTTCAAACATAAAATCGCCAGCGTATCTTTGAGCGCCGCCAATCTGTACTGGCAAAATTCTTCAGAATTTTTATGGCTTTAATTTTGGCATAAAAAAGCCGCCCTTCAGATAACGCCTGAAGGGCGGCTTTTTATCAGAATATCAAACCAGACTAATGATTATCTATGCATGATGCTGATGCCTTTCAATAAGGTCAGTGCTTCATGTACTGCATAATCTTTGAGCTCCAGGATTTCTTCCTTAACCTTTTCCGTCTGCTCTACATTCGTTTTCTCATCTTTACGTTTGTTGCCATTCGTTAAATGATGCGACAAATCCGATTCTTTCACAGGCGTGAATTCCGACTTATCCACTGACTCCAGTTTTACACGGGCCAAGGCAATATCCGGCTCAATACCCTCAGCCTGAATAGATCTTCCTGAAGGGGTGTAGTACCGCGCAGTAGTCAATTTAACTGCCGCGCCATTGCTTGTAGGCAATATAGTCTGAACCGATCCCTTACCGAACGATTTCTCACCGATGATTACCGCTCGTTTTTGATCCTGCAAGGCTCCGGCTACGATCTCAGAAGCCGACGCAGAACCCGCGTTAATCAGCACGACAATTGGCGCGCCTTCGATAATATCATCAGGAGAAGCATTGAATCGCATTTCAGAATTCTCAATACGCCCTTCTGTATAAACGATAAGCCCGCTTTTAATGAACGCATCGCTTACTTCCACAGCCGCATTTAACACGCCTCCGGGGTTATTTCTTAAATCCAGCACCAGGCCTTTTAAATTGCCCGCATTTTCCTTTTTCAGATCGGCGATAGCTTCTTTAAGACTTTCTCCGGTTCTGGATTGAAAACTGCTGATACGCACATAGCCGTAGTCTTTTTCCAGCATCCGGCTTTTTACACTTTTAACTTTTATTATGTCTCTGGTTATGGTTATTTTCAGAGGCGCTTCCTCCCCTTCTCGCACAACCGTGAGTAAAATCTTGCTGCCCGGCTCGCCTCGCATGATTTTAACTGCATCGTTCAAAGACATGCCTTTAACCGGCTGATCATCAAGCCGGACAATAAGATCGCCGGTTTTTATGCCCGCTCTTTGCGCAGGCGTATCGTCAATTGGCGAAACCACTTTAACGAAGCCGTTTTCCATCGTTACTTCTATACCCAGGCCGCCAAATTGCCCTGTAGTACCTTCCTTTAACTCCTGATACTCTTCTGCAATGAGATAGGCCGAATGAGGATCAAGCCCAGACAACATGCCGCGAATCGCATCTTCCAGTAATTTTTTATCAGAAACAGGTTCTACATAATCCCGCTTGATCCGACCAAAAATTTCCGTGAATGTCCGCAAATCTTCGAATGGCAGTGCTTCAGTATCAGTGGCAACCTCTGCATTATCCCGATCAGCAAAGACGCTGCCACAGGTGCCTACAAAAACACCCAGCATAATGCCCAGGAACAATATAAAAACGCTCTTCTTTTTTAGCATGTATCTTAAAACTCCGAATACGATTTCCTAAAATATTATCCAATGATTAACTAACTTGACCCTGGCTTACTTTCCGACACCATTCAAGAGGATCGACCGGCTTGCCTTGCTTGCGTATCCCAAAATATAACCCAGGCTGGCTACGCCCGCCACTCTGCCCTACGGAAGCGATAATCTCACCCGCTTCCACCCATTCACCGACACGCTTGTAAAGACTCTGATTGAAAGCGTAAAGGGACATATACCCCTTGCCATGATCAATGATAGTCAACAAACCGTAACCCCGGAGCCATTCCGCATAGACGACTTCTCCTTTGGTGACGGCATGTATTTCGGTGCCTTCTCGAGCCTCGATCAATACGCCATCCCAAAGCCCCTCCGAGCGCGGGCTGCCGAACTTCTGCGCCAACTTCCCCTCGACTGGCCAAGGCAATCGGCCTTTGAGCAAAGAGAAGTCACCTTTAAGTTTGGAAAAATCTGCCTTAATTTCAGCAGTTCCATCCTGGTCGTCAACCGAATCGCTCTTAAGAGCCAGAAGATCTTCTTCATTCCTGGCAGACCCTGCCTGATCGGCATCAAGAGCGAACTCATCGGTTCTTTCTCCCTGCAATGAGGCAATCAAAGCCATCAACTCATTTTCGCTTTCTTTCAAGCTATTTAATTGCTGTTCATTTGAGGAAAAATCCCGACTTAATTGTATCAGTACATCATTTCTCCGTTTTCTGACATCAGCCAAAGCTGTTTGCTCTGCCTTCTTTTGTTCCAGTTTTTGTTCTAAAAGTTCAGTTTCTTCTATTTTTTGTTTATCCAGCTGACTTAGATGCCTCAAGGCCTCGTCGATATCCGCCAGTTTCTTTAAGCGAGCCTTATTAAGATAATTGTAATATACCATCATCCGGCTTGATAAGGCGGGGTCTTGCTGATTCAGCATTAGCTTCAGCTTTTCTTTTTGCCCCATCGCGTAGGCTGCTTTTATCTGACCTGCCAGTTCTTTATTATGTTTTTTTACTTCGTCCTGATAGTTCTGTATGTTTAGCTGGGTCTGACTCAGATTTTGCCGCTTCTGATCAATTTGTTCTTGCAGCTCTTTCAATAAAGCGACTGTCTCTCCATATTTTCTTTCAATGTCTGCCAATTGAGCGTTTAACGTATCTTTTTCCTGCTGGATACGTTCCATATTTTGCTCGACGGCCCTGATATCAGACTGAACATCATCCAGTTCCTTGCTTTTTTGCGAAACATCGGCTACAGCCTGACTTATAAATGCGCTCAGCAAAAAACAAAAAACTATCTTTTTTCTCATTCACAGGTTAAACAGATTTAAGAAGCGATCTACCAGTCATTTCAACGGGTTGCTCAATGCCTAAAATAGCCAGCATAGTCGGCGCCAAATCAGACAAACTGCCGCCAGAGGCTAATGGCTTGTCGCCGCCCACATAGACCAGAGGCACTGGATTGGTAGTATGAGCGGTATGAGGCTGCCCTGTCTCTTTATCAACCATCTGTTCGATATTGCCATGATCAGCAGTCAACAACAGGCGTCCGCCTACTGTCAGCAATGCATCGACAATGCGCTGTAATGAAGCGTCCACGGTTTCAACCGCCTTAATGGCTGCGTCGATCACGCCGGTATGCCCCACCATGTCGCAATTGGCATAGTTGCAGATAATCACATCGTATTTTCCGCCCGTAATGGCCTCCACCAAATGATCGGTCACCGCCGGCGCACTCATTTCAGGCTGCAGGTCATACGTTTTGACCTTGGGAGACGGCACTAATATTCTGTATTCTCCAGGAAAAGGCGTATCTATGCCGCCATTCAGGAAAAAGGTGACATGTGCATATTTTTCGGTTTCAGCCAACCTTAACTGTCTCATGCCTAAATTGGACAGTACTTCTCCCAAGCTATTCTTTATATCAATGGAAGGAAAAGCCACGTCGAAATCAAAATCCTGATGGTACTCGGTTAAAGTTGCGAAATAGCCTTTATGAGGTTCATGGCTTCTGTCAAAAGCATCAAAATTTATTTCCGTTAAAGCCCGGCTGATTTCACGCGCACGGTCCGCACGGAAATTCATAAAAACAATGGAATCATCAGGATCCAGGACTATGGGCTGATGATCGCCCCCCAAAACAGCAGTCGGGGAAACAAACTCGTCAGTTTCTCCTCTGCTATAAGCCGACTCCAAACCCTCCATGGCCGAATCGGCATAAAAACTCGCCTCGCCTTTTGCGATTAAATCATAGGCGCCTTTTACGCGCTCCCAACGATTATCTCTATCCATGGCATAAAACCGTCCGGCAATCGAGGCTATGCGTCCCACGCCCAATTCAGCGAATTTTGCTTCCAGCAATTGCAAAGATGACGCCGCGCTCTTAGGCGGTACATCCCGCCCATCCAAAAATGCGTGCATATAAATTTTACTCAAGCCGCGTCTGGCGGCGAGTTCAACCATCGCCAGAATCTGGTCCTCGTGACTGTGCACGCCGCCTGGAGACAATAAACCCAGGATGTGTAACGCCTTGTTTGACTCTTTAGCGATATCTACGGCTCGACAAAGCACCGGATTTGAAAAAAAACTGCCGTCTTTTATGGCATTATTGACCAATGATAAATCCTGAGGCACGTAACGACCGCTTCCGATATGAAGATGTCCTACTTCCGAATTTCCCATTTGCTCGTCAGGCAGTCCCACGACATTTCCGGAACAATTCAGCAAAGTCATGGGATAATCGCGCTGCAGTCTATCCCAGCAGGGCGTATTAGCCATTGCAATCGCATTGTATTCTTTGTCCTGCGAATAACCGAACCCGTCAAGGATCAGTAATACCAAAGGCTTTGGCCGATTTAACATTCTTTATTTATCTCCGTACGCTTAAGCAGAAACTCACTGCAACCGACTGCTTTTAGACTCGCAATCAGTGGAAATGTTGTTTTGTTTCTTCATTACCCAAAATGATTGAAAATGGGGTATCATTTTGTTAGATTTACTAATTTTTTGATTTGGCAACTTGATAAAAATTCGTAAGCAAGTGGTCATTATAGTAATACACGTTAATAGATGTGTATAAATAATTCTTCGTGGGTTCTTTTTTTAGAATTAGACTCAGACAACCCAGCAACATTAAGCAGTCCTATGGAAACTAAAGACGAGTACATTTTATATAATGACCCCGACATCACCAAAGCGGCGCGCTGCTTAAAGGCAATGTCGCATCCATTGCGTTTGAAAATTTTGTGCGTGCTTGGCACTAATTCAGTCAGCGTGCAAGATATTGTAGAACAGGTTGGAACCAGCCAGAGCAATATTTCCCAACATCTGGCCATTCTTCGGGAAAAAAACATTCTCGGCCATAAAAAGGAAGCCAACCGGGTTTATTACTACATCGACGATGAACGCATGCTGCAGCTCATCAAAATGATGCAAGACGTCTTCTGTTCCATCAACTGATTTATTTTTCCTTTCATTTATTCAACACCGATTTATTATGGACCGCTATTTAGAATTCATTTTAAATCACTACATCTTATCTCTAGCGCTGGCTGTAGTGACATATTTATTAATACAGGAATTTTTTGACACGGCATTCAAAAAATTCAAATACATTTCGCCTTTATTGGCGGTCGCCAAAATGAATGACGGCGAGGCTGTTGTTATCGATGTGCGCGAACCAAACGAGATTACTCAAGGCCATATTGAGAACGCCATCAACACGCCTTTAAGCAAACTGCCGGAACATCTCTCAAAACTGGCGCCGCACAAGGGAAAGCCTGTTCTTATAGCCTGCCAAACTGGCGCACGCGCAGCTTCTGCCGGCAAAATACTGGCTAAGGCAGGATTTGAGCAGGTATTCGTCATTACCGGCGGCATGCAATCCTGGGAAGGCGATTATAAATTACCCATAAAGATACCCGGCAGAAACAAGGCTGCCGCCTGACTTTTTAAGCAGACGGCTTGCAAACCCGTAAATTTCACGATTACTCTATAAAACTAACCAATAATTCCTCATGGCCGAAGAAAATAAAACCGTAGAAAAACAATTTTCCATTCAAAAGATCTATACCAAGGATATTTCTTTTGAGACCCCAAATTCACCTAAAGTATTTATCGAGAAATGGGAGCCCTCCGTCGACTTCAATCTCAGCACGCATGTTGAAACGTTGGAGAATTCGCTTTATGAAGTAGCGCTTACCATTACCATCACCGTTAAAAGCGGCGATACGACGGCATATCTTGTTGAAGTCAATCAGGCCGGCATTTTCGCCTTGAATGGCTTTAACGACCAGGAAATGGGCCCGATGGTTGGCAGCTTCTGCCCCAACATCCTTTTCCCTTATGCGCGGGAAGTCGTTTCCGATCTCGTAGCAAAAGGCGGTTTTCCGCAATTGCTGCTGGCGCCGGTAAACTTTGACGCATTGTACGCACAACACCTGCAACACGTACAAAATCAAGCCCCCAGCTCTGAGACCGTCAACTAAGCCGAATATGAATAAAAAAATATCTGTTCTGGGCGCCGGCTCCTGGGGAACGGCGCTTGCGATTCTGGCTGCCAGAAACGGTTGTCAAACACTGTTATGGGGCCACAATCCGGATCATATCGCAAATCTGGCAAGAGATCGGCAAAATGCCCGCTATCTGCCTGGCTTGCCTTTTCCGGAAACGCTTTCCGTGACGACGGACTTGGCTGAAGCTGCTGCATTCAGCAACCTGATACTCGTTTCAGTGCCCAGCCATGCCTTTAAAGATACGTTGATCAAGCTCAAGTCTTATGTATCCGATGATGTAAAAATTGCCTGGGCTACCAAAGGCTTTAACCCGCAAACAGGCGCATTACTGCATGAAATAGTGGCTGAAGTCTTTTCTGCACAAACGCCTGCAGCCGTCCTTTCAGGCCCTTCCTTTGCCCGCGAGGTTGCCGCCGATCTGCCCACCGCCGTCACGATCGCATCATTTCAGCCGAACTTCGCCAACCAATTAGCCGATATTCTGCACAGCGGCCGTTTCCGTGCCTATACCAGTTCCGATCTGATTGGCGTGGAAGTAGGAGGCGCTGTAAAAAACGTTCTGGCTATTGCCACTGGCATTGCCGATGGCCTTGGTTTTGGCGCTAACACACGGGCAGCCTTGATTACACGAGGCCTCACCGAAGTCATCCGCCTAGGCGTCAAACTTGGCGGCAAACAGGAAACCTTCATGGGTTTGGCTGGCTTGGGTGACCTTATTCTGACCAGCACAGACAACCAGTCCAGAAACCGGCGCTTTGGCCTGGCTTTGGGTCAAGGCAAAGACAGAGCGACGGCAACCCGGGAAATCGGCCAGGAAATTGAAGGCGTTTCAGCCGCAAAGGAAACGTTCCTGCTGGCTCAAAAATATGGCATAGAGATGCCTATCACTGAACAGACCTATAAGGTTTTATACGAAGGCTTGCCGCCACTGACGGCAGTAGAGAATCTGCTGGCGCGCGAGCAAAAATCCGAGTCTTAATGCCGCCCTCAAAGGAACAGCATTAAAAATCAATTGACAGTTCATCCACTGACTTTTATCGCACCGCCCTGCTCATCGGCTGAGCAGGGATCTCTACTTTATCAGCGCGCCTGAAAAAGACATCTGCCGCCAAGCCTCGTACAAGACAATTGAAACGGTATTGGACAAATTCAGGCTCCGGCTTTCCGCTCTCATAGGCAAATACAGGCGCCTGTCGGGAGCAAGTCCTGCCAGAACAGCCTCAGGCAAACCTCTTGTCTCCGGCCCGAACAAAAAAGCGTCCCCGGACTGAAAAGCCGTCTCACTATAGACTTGCCGCCCCTTGGTAGTCAGCGCAAACAAGCGCTCAGGCCTGACGCTATCCATAAAGGCAGCCAAAGAATCATGTTCCCTAACATCAACCCATTCATGATAATCGAGACCCGCACGGCGCAGTTTTTTATCATCCAATTCAAAACCCAGCGGTTCAATCAAATGCAGTTGAACGCCCGTATTCGCGCATAAACGAATAATATTGCCGGTATTCGCAGGAATTTCCGGCTCATACAAGACGATATGAAACATCTTAATCTTTATTGCCTACACTGACCGGCGTCAGTTTCCAGATATCGTCATTGTAATCGGCAATCGTCCTATCCGTGGAAAATTTACCGCTGGCCGCGCAATTCAGGATACTCATGCGAATCCAGTGATCCTTATCGCGATAAGCATCTTCCACACGGTTTTGGGCATCGACATAGCTGCGAAAATCGGCAACAGTCTTCCACGGGTCGTGCGGACTTTTAACCGATGCAATGATATCGTCAAAGATGCCCGGTTCGAACTGGTTGAAGTGCCCGCACTCCAGCAGATTCATAACACGCTGCAGATCCTCATCCTGACTGATGATTGAAGCAGGGTCATAATGATGGCTCAATTCTTCAACCTGCGCTTCGGTCAAACCGAACAGGAAGAAATTCTCATGACCGACTTCTTCCCGAATTTCGATATTGGCCCCATCCAAAGTACCAATCGTCAAAGCTCCGTTCATCATGAACTTCATATTGCCGGTGCCCGAGGCTTCCTTGCCGGCCGTTGAAATCTGCTCTGACAGATCAGTGCCCGGACAGATTTTTTCCATGGCCGACACCCGGTAATTAGGCATGAAAACCAGTTTCAGCTTATTGCCAATATCGGGATCGCTGTTGATGACATGGGAAACATTATTGATCAGCTTTATGATCTTTTTCGCCATGTAATAGCCCGGTGCGGCCTTGCCGCCGATCAACACGCAGCGATTGGTCCAGGTTGCCGTGTCACCGCGTTTAATGCGGTCATAAAGATGAATGACATGGAGTACATTCAGCAATTGACGCTTATACTCATGAATTCGCTTTACCTGCACATCAAATAAAGCATCCGCGTCCAGATCGATATCATGTTCCTGCTTTTTATAATTGATGAGCCTTTCCTTGGCATTTTGCCGGACCTGATACCAGCGTTCGCGGAACGCCTTGTCGTCGGCAAACGGCTTCAGATTTTTTAATAAAGACAAATCGGTCAGCCAGCCATCGCCTATGGCTCCAGTAATCAGCTGCGCCAGTTCCGGATTACAGCCTGCCAGCCAGCGGCGCGGCGTTACGCCATTGGTTTTATTGTTGAATTTCTCCGGCCAGAGCTCATAAAAGTCCCGAAACAAACCTTGTTGCAGCAACTTTGAATGCAACTCGGCAACACCATTGACTGAATAGCTGCCGACTATCGCCAGATAGGCCATTCTGACCTGTTGCTGAGGGCCTTCCTCAATCAGCGACATGCGCGCCAACCGATCTATATCGCCGGGCCAACGCGCCGATACTTCCGCCAGAAAATGGGCATTGATATCAAAAATGACTTCCATCAGACGGGGCAATAATTGCTTGAACAAATCAACCGGCCACCGCTCCAGCGCTTCCGGCAAGAGCGTGTGGTTAGTGTACGCCATCGTGTTGCGGGTAATATGCCAGGCCTCATCCCAGTCCAGGCCGTACATGTCGATCAGCAGACGCATTAATTCCGCAACCGCTATGCTCGGATGGGTATCGTTCAACTGAAAACAATTTTTCGCCGCAAATTCCGAGAAATCGTTGCCGTGCCGTCCGACCCAGTTGGCGATCACATCCTGCAAGCTTGCCGAGGCAAGCAAGTATTGCTGGCGCAAACGCAGAACCTTGCCGTTTTCATTGGCATCGTTCGGATACAGCACCATGGTGATATTTTCGGCCGTATTCTTGGCTGCAACCGATTCCGCATAATCGCCGGCATTGAATTCCTGCAAATCAAACTCTTCCGTTGCCGTGGCCTTCCATAAACGCAGCGTGTTGACTGTGCCGTTCTGGTAGCCGGGAATCGGCGTATCAAACGGAACAGCCAATATGTCATGGGTATCGACCCAATAAACTTTTTTATTGCCGTGCTCATCGGCATGGGTCTCAGTGCGTCCGCCGAATTTGATGCGATGTGTATACTCAGGACGCTCAATCTCCCAGACATTGCCATTACGCAGCCAATGGTCCGGTTTTTCCACCTGTTCCCCATTAACGATATCCTGGGAGAACATGCCATATTCATAACGCAAGCCATATCCGGTCACAGGCAGCTGCAATGTCGCGCAGCTGTCGATAAAACACGCCGCCAGACGCCCCAGGCCGCCATTGCCGAGACCGGCATCCGGTTCGCTGTCGATCAGTTCTTCAAGCTCCAGCCCCAATTCATACATGGCGCTATCGACTGCATTATTAATGCCCAGATTAAGCATAGCATTGCTTAATGTACGCCCCATCAGGAACTCCATGGACAAATAGAACGCTCTTCTGCAATCCTCATCCCTGTATGCATTATAGGTTTCCTTCCAGCGCACTATAAGCCGATCGCTGACAACCATAGCCAACGCTTCATAGGCGTAATGCGGCGATTTGCAATGCTCGTCTCTGCCAAGCCTGTGCCCGTAATAATGTTTAAAATCGGCCACCAAGTGTTCTTTATCCATTCCTAAGTCCGGAAGCGTAGTAATGGCTGGAGCGGGTTTACTTTTCTTGAAACTTCTATTCGGCATAATTCTTAATACTTGAGGAATTTATATGAAATCGATGTTAACCATTAAACACACCCTGATCAAGCCTCGGCCTCATGGGCATGGTTATTTTTAAGGGATTTTTCAGATCGGCAGGGGCTTGGCTATTTATAACAAAATGGCCGGAGAACCCGATAATTATGTTATTCGAACACATTATTCCGGGTTCTCCGGCCAGTCTGCCTAACTGCCGGAAGCGGTTTATCTAAAGAATCAACTTAACTTGCCATGACATTGTTTATATTTCAGGCCTGACCCGCAAGGGCAAGGATCATTGCGACCAACCTTATCGCTGGCACGAACGAAAGGCTGTGCGGGCTTCTCCTCTGGCGAAACTTCCAGTGGCGGCTCCTCCAGAGCCGAAGCCTCCGCATGCTCGAAATGCATCTCTTTCGGCGCCTGCATCTGTTCGTCAAGAGCCTGCACATCTTCTTCCTGACGGACCTGAACTTTTGCCAAAATAGTGATGACTTCATGCTTTATATGATCGAGCAGCGCAGTGAACATCTGAAAGGCTTCACGCTTGTATTCCTGCTTGGGATCTTTTTGCGCATAGCCTCTCAAGTGAATGCCCTGACGCAGATAGTCCATCGCGGCCAGATGTTCTTTCCAGCTGTTATCCAGTACTTGCAGCATGACTGATTTTTCAACATGCTGTAAAACTTCCTTGGAAATCTGCTGTTCTTTTTCTTTATGGTTTTGTTCCAGAATATCGATGATGCGATTGCGCAAGGCTGCTTCTTGCAGAGCCTTATCTTCATCAAGCATTTTTTGCACTGGAATTTGAACGTTGAATTCCTGGTGCAAATGTTCCTCCAGACCTTTTATATCCCACTGCTCTTCCATAGTCTTAGGCGGAATATACTGTGTAATGACGTCATTGACGACATCTTCGCGTATCGCTGAAACAATGTCGGAAACGTCTGCCGCCGCCATCAGCTCATTACGCTGTTCATAGATTACTTTACGCTGGTCATTGGCGACATCGTCATAAGCAAGAATTTCCTTGCGAATATCGAAGTTACGCGCTTCGACCTTGCGCTGGGCATTTTCGATGGAACGCGTTACCCAGGGATGCTCGATTGCCTCACCATCGCCCATGCCTAATTTCTGCATCAGCCCCGCTACACGCTCCGAGGCGAAAATACGCATCAGATCGTCTTCCAGCGACAGGTAAAAACGTGTTGACCCCGGGTCGCCCTGACGTCCGGAGCGGCCTCTTAACTGATTGTCGATACGGCGCGATTCATGGCGCTCCGAACCGATCACATGCAGACCGCCGCTTTCAATAACCCGCTCATGTCTGTCCAACCAGGCGCCGCGTATCCTTTCCTTTTCGTCTTCAGCCGCATCCTCACCCAAAGCGGCCAGTTCCGCCTCCAGGTTGCCGCCGAGCACGATATCGGTACCGCGTCCGGCCATATTAGTCGCGATCGTGACGGCGCCGGGCATACCCGCCTGCGCAACGATATGCGCCTCGCGCTCGTGCTGTTTGGCATTGAGTACTTCGTGCTTGATGCCCTGTTTTTTCAGCAATGCCGACAGCCGTTCCGAGTTCTCGATCGATGTCGTGCCGACCAGAACCGGCTGGCCGCGTTCGACGCAAGCCTGGATATCCTTGGCTACGGCTTCATATTTCTCACGTGCAGTCAGATAAACCACATCCCCCAGATCCTTACGGACCATAGGTCTGTGTGTGGGCACCACGACCACTTCAAGGCCGTAAATCTTGTTCAGCTCGAACGCTTCCGTGTCGGCCGTTCCAGTCATGCCCGACAGCTTATGGTACAAGCGGAAATAGTTCTGGAACGTAATTGAAGCCAGCGTCTGGTTTTCATTCTGGATTGTGACATGCTCTTTCGCTTCGATCGCCTGATGCAAACCTTCGGACCAGCGCCGGCCCGGCATGATACGGCCTGTGAATTCATCGACAATGATGACTTCATTATTGGCTACGATGTAATCGACATCTTTTTGAAACAGTATATGCGCCCGCAACGATGCATTCAGATAATGCATCAGGCGAATGTTGGCCGCGTCGTAAAGACTGCTGCCTTCGGCCATCAGGCCATGTTCGACCATCAAACGCTCTATGCGCTCATGGCCTTCTTCAGTCAGATAAATCTGACGGACTTTCTCATCGACCGAATAATCGCCTTTCTCGCCCTCTTTTTCCTGCTTGGTCAGGAACGGTATGATCTCATTGGTTTTGACATAAACCTCGGTGCCTTCCTCGGTAGGGCCGGAAATGATCAGCGGCGTCCTCGCTTCATCGATCAGAATCGAGTCCACCTCGTCGACGATGGCAAAGTGCAGATCGCGCTGAACTTTCTGCTCCAGGCTGAACGCCATGTTGTCGCGCAGGTAGTCAAAGCCGAATTCGTTGTTGGTTCCATAGGTGATATCGGATGCATAAGCCTGGCGCCGCTCACGGCTGTCAAGCTGGCTGACGATGACGCCGGTCGTCAATCCCAAAAAGCCGTACAGGCGCCCCATCCACTCGGAGTCGCGTCTGGCCAGATAATCATTGACGGTCACGACATGCACGCCGCGTCCTGGCAACGCATTCAAATAAGCCGCCAGAGTCGCCATCAGGGTTTTACCTTCACCGGTTTTCATTTCAGCGATTTTGCCGTCATGCAGGATCATGCCGCCGATCAGCTGTACATCGAAATGACGCATGCCAAAAACGCGTGTGGACGCCTCTCTGACTGTTGCGAATGCCTCAGGAAGCAGGTTATCGAGCTTTTCGCCTTGCGCCAGACGGTCACGAAACTCCTGCGTTTTGCCTCTTAGGGCTTCATCAGATAATTTTTCGTATTCAGAAGCTAATGCATTGATCTTTTTGACCAACTTCCTTTTGTTCTTTATAAGCCTGTCGTTACGGCTCCCTACAACTAATCTAACCAGCTTACCGAGCATATTTTTTTCCGGTGTTGTATTTAGTAAAAAATTGATTCAAAGCGTTGGATTATATACTGTCTAATTTTTTAGTTACAGCTAAAAACACCCTTAAACTATGGGGTCAAAACTTTGAATATCAACAAGGAACATTTACGGATTGATCTCAAAGGTTTTTCAGGGACTGGGGGTTACACGGCATTTAGAGTACTGCGCTGATATTGCCGAACTTCTTCAGAGATTGCTCAAGGCGGGCATTGAAATCTATTATCCACGCGATTTAACATGCGGCATCCTAGCCAGAGTCTTGGTAAAATTAGCCATGTCCACAGGACAGCGTTTCAAAATCAACAAGGCTGCATTGCTTGTGTCCATGCCAATATCCAAAGCGCCAACAGAAGGACTGACTACGCTAAAAACACTGCTTATTAACATCAGCTGCATTCTGAAGTGGCAAACAACTGCTTAGAATATGTTGAACCTACCTTTTCGATTAACCTATAAAAATCAATATCCATGAAAATCAGCTTCATCGCCTCACATGGAGGCTCTTCCGCCAGACACATCATCGCCGCCATTGAGCAAAAAGCCTTAACCGCCGAACTGGGTGTAGTCATCACCAACAATTCCGACTCAGCCATATTGCGCTGGTGTCAGGAGCAGCATATCCCCGTGCATCTGATCAATGCCAAAACGCATCCCGATCCGGAAAGCGAAGACCTGGCGATTATGAACACGCTGGCTGAAGCCCAGACCGATCTGGTCGTGCTGTCGGGTTATATGAAAAAAATCGGACCGCATACGCTGGCGCGCTTTAACGGGCATATCCTGAACATACACCCGGCGTTATTGCCGAAGCACGGCGGCCACGGCCTCTACGGGGATCGCGTCCATGAAGCCGTGCTGAAATCGGGCGACACGGTCTCCGGCGCCTCCGTGCATCTTATCAACGAACGCTATGACGAAGGTCCCGTGCTCAAGCAGAGCCATGTGCCGGTTTTGCCTGACGACACGGTCGATTCTTTACGCGCCCGCGTACAGGCAACGGAAGGCGATCTCTACCTGGAAACGCTTAAGGATATCGTTGAGGGAAAGCTGTAATGCGATCAACTAAAGCTTTGATCAGAAACGCAGCCTTGGCTTTTTTGATTGCCGGCAGCGCAGGCATGCTGCTGCCCGGCTGCGAAAATAAGCCAGCCTCAACTGATAAAAACGGTCTTGCCAGCCTAAAAAGCCTAACAGGTGATTTTGAAAGCCGACAAAACGATGTTCAAGACTTTACCGACTTAGATACCTTAACTGACGCTTTCGAAAACCAGCGCAGCAACATACAAGTCAGGCAAGCCGGCACGATTGTCAAAATACTGCCCGACGATACCAACGGCTCGAGGCATCAGCGCTTTATCGTGCGGTTAAGTTCCGGCCAGTCCGTATTGATTGCGCACAACATCGATCTAGCGCCCAAAGTCGAGGGCATCAGCGAAGGATCAATGATCAGTTTTTCTGGCGAGTATGAATGGAACAATAAAGGCGGCGTCATTCACTGGACGCATCATGATCCGCAAGGCCAGCATGAAGGCGGGTGGCTAACCTATAACGGCAGGAGATATGAGTAGCTTGCTGCTTTAATAAACGGGCATAAAAAAGCCGTAGCAGCCTTTTGACTGCTACGGCTTTTACGCAAATTAGATGATAGTTACTTCTTCTGCTTGCGGGCCTTTTTGGCCTTGAGTCACAACAAACTGTACTCTTTGGCCTTCATCAAGGGATTTAAAGCCGGAGCCGTTAATGTTACGGAAATGAACAAATACATCAGGGCCGTTTTCTTGTTGAATAAAGCCGAAGCCTTTTTCAGAGTTAAACCATTTAACGGTACCGGTAGTAGTGGAAGCCATAATTGCAATCCTATTAAAATAAAAATTAGTAATTTAGCCTGTTAAGGCCGGTGGAGCTGGGAAATGAAGAATTACTTAATGATAAACAGGACGAGCAACTACAGAAGAACTTCGTAAAGATAAACATGCGGTAAATCGTATTTCGAGCTAACGGTCATTCTATATGGGCATTCCAGGCATGTCAATTTATTAAATCAACCTTTTTCCAGATAGTCAGCCGCTATCTGGACGCCGGCTTGATATTCCGGGCCAGCCGATCGAAGAAATAACCGCCTTTGGCCGCCGATAACTTGATGATCTGAAAGGCGGGATTGACCTGTACGGCATATTGAGCGAGTCCTTCATGATCATATTGAAACCAAACCGCAAGGCGGCCGGATCTACAAAAGGACAACTTGCCGATTTCCAGTATCATCCTGGTAGCCTGGCTTTCAGCATGTTTTTTCCAGAGTTTCCCGCACATTTTCAAGCAATGACATCTCATGCATGACTCTCTTCCTTGCATGACGTTGCCTGCCGCCGCCAAAAATCGAGCGCCGGATTATTCAATAACAGTGCCGCAAACTGACTGGCCTGCGTTAAGCAAACCTCAGCGTCCAGGCTCAATCCGGAGCCGAGTTCAAATTGCTGCGCTCTAATGCTCAGCAGGAAACACGGCGGCGGCGTTTGTTTCTTGACATCCTGATACACGGCCAGAACCGCGGAAGGATTCAGTGCGTGTGTGCTGTAGCTTTTGTCGCGTGCCGGACTGAGTTCGGCAAAATCGAATGCTTTCGCGCAGGATACGGACGCATCGACAAACAAAACCAAAGCTCTGTTCTCAAGATCCAGCGCATGTTCGATCTGCAGCTGAAAATCGGATAATATATCGATATTGTCCAGGTCCAAATGGGATTCAACGAACTCCAGCAACAGCGGCCCCAGGGCATCGTCGCCGCGGCTGAGATTCCCATAGCCAAACAGCAGGACCGGCTTAACCATCCAGGTTATGCTCGAATTCACCGTCGCTGTGCCTGACCAGCCTATCGATCAGCTTGCCTTCCGCATCGATCAATTCCAGCTGCAGCGGCATTTTTCCGACGGCATGCGTCGCGCAGGACAAACAGGGATCATAGGCGCGAACGGCGACCTCCAGATTGTTTAGCAACGGCTCCGTCAATTCCTGGCCGGACAGGTACTCTGCCGCGACCTGTCGTACGGATTCATTCATGGCCATATTGTTGCTGGTGGTCGAAACGATCAGATTCACCTTGGTGACAAGACCGTCGTCGTTGGCACGATAATGATGAAATAATGTGCCGCGCGGCGCCTCGATCACGCCAATGCCTTCGTAACGTTTCTCGCCTTGAGCAACCAGATCATGGCTCAAGATTTGAGGATCGTTCAGCAGTTCCTTGATGCGTTCGGCGCAATGCAGGGCTTCGATCATGCGCGTCCAATGATAAGCCAGCGTGCTGTGCACCATGGCTTCACCGCCGTATGCCTTGAATTCCAGCCTCGCAGTTTCCGCTAACGGCGTATCGATGTAATCGCAGTTATTGACGCGAGCCAAAGGACCTACGCGATACCAACCGTTCTCCTTGCCCAGCGACAATAGATAAGGGAATTTCATATAGCTCCATGAACGTACTTCTTCATGGATATAGTCGTTATATCGGCAATAGTCCACATGATCGATGATGGTCTCGCCTTTATCATTCCTGGCGCGCAAGCCGCCATGATAAAGCTCCAGCGCGCCGTCAGGCCTGGTCAGGCCTAGATAATTGCTGCGTATCGTGGCAAACTGATCATAATACGGCAGGTTGGAGCCGTGCACTTTTTTGACCAGCTCTACAGCCCCTGCCGCCCAGGCTATTATCTGATCGATATCTTGCAGTAGGTAGTCACGCTCTGCCTGAGCCAACGCTTTGTTCATGCCGCCGGCAATGGCCCCCGTCCCGTGTATGCGTTTGCCGCAGATCATGCGGATGACTTCCTGGCCGTATTTGCGCAGCTTGATGCCCTGCAGGCCGATATCCGGATAGGCTTCCAGTACGGCCACAATGTGGCGCTTATTGAGATCGCTTTCAAAGCCGAACAGCAAATCCGGGCTGGCCAGATAAAAGAAATGCAGGGCATGGGACTGCAGCACCTGCCCGAAGTGCAGCAGGCGCCTGAGCTTGTCTGCCGCCGGCGGCAAATTCTGCGGATCAACGCCGACCAGTTGATCGATGGCCTTGCCGGCGGCCAATTGATGGCTGATCGGACAAATGCCGCACAGGCGCTGCACGATAACCGGAAACTCCCAGTAGGGCCGGCCCTGCATGAAGCGCTCGAAGCCCCGGAATTCGACGATATGCAGCCGGGCCTGTTTGACTTTGTTGTCCTGATCCAGCAGTAAGGTGATCTTGCCGTGCCCTTCGACGCGCGAAACCGGATCGATGGCAACGCGCTTCAGGTTTTCCGGATTTTCGGCCGTTTCCAAATAATCGTACATAGGCATCTAATCGTAGTGGATCAATTCATAAGGCAGTGCAGGGTCGCGCCCTTCCAGCAGATCGGTCAGGAATTTCCAGAATACATCGGCTGCAGGCGGACAGCCCGGCAGAAAATAGTCAATCTTGACGACTTCATGCACCGGATATACCTTGTCCAGCAACAAAGGCAGTTCGGGATCATTGGGGATATGCGGGTTCTCGACGCCGATCCCGTCCAGATAAGATTCCCCCAGACATTCTTCCAACGGCACATAGTTTCTGTAATTGGGCAGGCCGCCGTTAATGGCGCAGGCGCCGACAGCCACCAGAATCCTGCAGTGCTTGCGGAATTCCCGCAACGTATGGACATTTTCCGAATTGCACACCCCGCCCTCGATCAGGCCTATATCGCAATCGGTGCAACGCTTTATATCGGTAAGCGGCGAGCGGATGAATTCAACCTGACCAGCCAGCTGCACTATGCGTTCATCAATATCGAGCAGCGACATATGGCAGCCGAAACAGCCTGCCAGCGACACGGTTGCCACTTTGACTTTATCCGTCATGATCACCCCGCTCATAATCCAGACTGGTTTCCGCGATGGTCTTGCCGTCAAACAGGCGCTCGCCGATCGGAACGGTAAATCCGGTGCGCTTGATCAAAATGGCCCCGGTAGGGCAGATATGCGCGGCCCGATCATTGACGTCCAGATCGGTGTCCTTTAACAGGCCGCTCTCGGAATTGAAAATCAGCCGCTTGTTGATGCCGCGGCCGCTGATCGCGAACACGTCCTTGCCATCCCTATGACTGGCACGCACGCACAGCGTACAAAAAATGCAGCGGTTGCGATCGACCAGCACATCGGGATGCGAAGCATCCAGTTGACGCGGTTGAAAGAAGTGCAGGAAATGGTTGTCGAGCATATTCAGGTAATAGCCGACGGCCTGCAACTGGCAATTGCCGCTTTTTTCGCAGCCCGGGCATAAATGATTGCCCTCCACGAACAGCATTTGTGTGATTCTGCGCCGGCTGTCATTCAGTTCCCTGGTGTCATTGAGTATTTCCTGCCCTTCCATGGCCGGGAATGTGCAGGCAGTGCAGGACCGGCCATTCACGGAGACCGAGCACAGCTTGCAGCTGCCGTGCGGCGCGTATTCCGGATGATGGCACAAATGCGGGATATAAACGCCGGCCGCAGCCGCGGCCTCCATAATGGTCTGGCCTTCTTCGAAAGGGATGGTCTTGCCGTCAATCGTAATGGTTTTAGTCATGATCCCCCACCTGAGATAAATGAGCCGCGGCATCATCGCGCTGAGCCAGGCGTCTGGCGATATCCAGCGCCCCATCCAGATCAAATCCCGGTTCGTAGCTGATTTTCTTCAGTTTGTTCTGATACAACTCAGGATAGCGCTCCAAAGTCGTCAACACCGGATTGGCGGCCGTTTGCCCCAAGCCGCAGTGACTGTAGCCCTTGATCAGCCGGCTCAATTCTTCAAGGGCCGCGACATCGCCGGCCGAGCCATGCCCTTCATGAATTTTATCGACCTGCTTCTTCAATAACGAAGTTCCAACCCGGCACGGCGTACAAAATCCGCAGCTTTCATGCGCAAAAAAGTGCGTGAAGTTATGAACGATATCGAAAATGCTACGGCTTTCGTTAAAAATAATGACTGATCCGCCAGTCGCCAGATCCTCGAAAGCCAGCTTACGGTCGAATTCCTGGCTGGAAATAAACGTGCCGGAAGGGCCGCCGATCTGCACGCCCAGCACATCCGTTGCACCGCAATCATTCAATACCGTTTGAATGGTTGTGCCGAACGCATATTCGTAGATGCCGGGTCTGGCGCAATCTCCGCTGATGCTGAGAATTTTCGTGCCCGTTGATTTCTCCGTTCCGGCCTTTGTGAACCAGTCGGCGCCATTGACGGCAATTGCGCTCGCGGCAAAAAATGTCTCGACGTTGTTGACTACCGTCGGCTTGCCGAGATACCCGTGAGTGACAGGATAAGGCGGGCGGTTGCGCGGAATGCCGGCTTTGCCTTCCAGCGATTCGATCAGCGCCGATTCTTCACCGCAGATATAAGCGCCAGCGCCGAGGTGGATGTCGATATCGAAATCCAGCCCCTCCCTGAGAATATTGGTTCCGAGCAGGCCGGCCTGCCTGCGTTGATCCAGGATACTCTGCAACTGGTCATAAAGATGCAGATACTCGCCGCGCAAATACAGGAAGCCTTTCCTGGCGCCGGTAATCGCTGCGCACAGGGTCATGCCTTCAAAGACCTGATGCGCAAATGAACTCAGCAGCACCCGATCCTTAAATGTGCCGGGTTCGCCTTCATCAGCGTTACAGACGACATAACGCTCGTTCTGTGCTTCGCCGGCGCAGAACGCCCATTTCATGGCGGTCTTGAAACCGGCTCCGCCTCGGCCTCGCAAACCGGATTGGTCAATTTCCGCCAGCGTGGCTTTCAGACCTCTTTTAAAGGCTGCTCTGAGCGCGGCGCCTTGCATAATGGACTGTTTTAATAAAAGCCCTGGCTTGGCTACAGTGTCGTCGACATAGAACAGATCAGCCGGCCACGCAGCCAATGGCTCCCGGCGATTGATCAAATCAGCGATCCGGTCAATCCGGTCCCGGTCCAGGCGGGTTAAGGCATAGCCGTTAACCATGCCGGCGGGGCCCTGATCGCACATGCCCGTACAGGAGGTATTATCGAGACTGACCAAGCCATCTTTACGCACCGCGCCGACAGCCACGTTCAGCTTATCTGCCAAATAACCGGTCAGGTCTTTTTTGTCCCGCATGTGGTCGGTAATGCAATCGCTGATCAGCAGTTCATACTGACCTCTGGGGGTCAAGTGCAAAAAGCTGTAGAATTCGACTACGCCGGTGATTCGCGTTCGGGGAATGGACAATAATCCGGATAACTGTTCTATCGCCTGTTCCGGGATATAATGGCAACAGGCCTGAACCTCTCGCAGGATCTGAAGCAGCTGTTTTTCCTGGTTGTTATGTTTTTCTGCAAGATCCTGAATGAATTGTTTCATTTTATCCGCCTGGTTGCGTATTTACAGTATGAGAAAATGAACTTCTTTGTCACTATATGATAATTTCTTAAATAATCCAACATTCCTGTAAGAACCTTTTCACACGTACATGGCTAAAAAACCAGTCGCATTTAAAGCGGCGCTATCGTTTCCAAACCGGGCCATTGCCCATTTTTACAGCCGGATCGAGCAGCAACGTCAGGTTCTGCAACACATTCGGGAGGCATTGCCGAAAGCCCTGGCAAAACATGCGCGCTATTGCGTAATAAACGATAAGAAATTGCTGATTTATACGGATTCCGCGGCCTGGGCATCACAGTTGCGCTTTTATAGCCAAGCCATTCTTGCCGCTGTTGCGCCAATCACGCGTGAGCCTGTCGCCCTTATGCAGGTTAAAATCCTTACCGAGCAGAAAAGCCTTTATGAAAAACCAATCAGGAAAGCCAATGTGCCGGCAAAGGACAAAATTGAAATCATCCGGAACCTGGGTCTGAATGTTCCGGATAATCAGTTGAAACAAGCGTTGCTGAAGTTAAGCGCAACGCTGCAGCGGTTATCCGACGATGCCGGATAGCCCAGAGCGGACTTTATGCAGCGGACCGCGGTGATTGCGCGGAGCGCATGAAGGAAATCGGCGCGTCTTCTTCTTCATCAAACGTAACCATTTCCCACGCGTCTTTGTCGTTCAGTAAAGTACGCAATAATTTGTTGTTCAGTCCATGCCCGGACTTATAACCGGTAAAGGCGCCGATCAAACTATGCCCCAGGAGGTACAGGTCGCCTATCGCATCAAGAATTTTGTGCTTAACGAACTCATCCGCACAACGTAAGCCATCCTCGTTGAGAATCTTATCGTCATCCACCACGATGGCGTTATCGAGACTGCCTCCCAAAGCAAGATTATTCTGCCGGAGCATATCGATATCCTTCATGAAACCGAAGGTTCTGGCTCGGCTTACTTCCTTTACAAAAGTCGTGGACGAGAAATCCATTGTTGCAGTTTTGACACGCTCATCAAATGCCGGGTGCTCAAAATCGATGGTAAACGTCACCTTAAAGCCTTCAAATGGCTCGAAAGCCGCCCATTTATCACCGTCTTCAACTCTGATGCTGCGCTTTATGCGAATATACTGTTTTGGGCTATCCTGCTCCTCAACCCCGGCCGACTGTAGCAAAAACACAAAAGGGCCGGCGCTTCCGTCCATGATAGGCACTTCCGCGGCACTGACATCGATAATCGCATTATCGATGCCCAACCCGGCAAACGCCGAAAGCAGATGTTCTATGGTTGAAATTTTTACGTCACCTGCGACCAGCGTTGTTGAAAGCATCGTTTCGCCGACATTTTCCGGTGAAGCATTAATGACAACCGGCTCATCTAAATCAACACGGCGAAATTTAATGCCGGTATTCGGTTCTGCAGGGCGTAAAGTCAGATACACTTTATCGCCCGTATGCAGCCCTACGCCTGTAGCCCTGATTGTATTTTTTAAAGTTCGCTGTTTAATCATAAAATAAAGGACGCCGAATTAAGGGGCAAAACAGGAATTCTACCACAACCAGGCCAAAAAAGAGATTAAGTCGACTTTCCGTCTAGTCGGCCTGCCGTCTCAGGAAAGCAGGGATATCCAGATAATCCAGATCGATATCTTTTTTAGGTTGCGCTCCGAACCGGTTTTCCCTGGTTTCAGGTCTGTTCTGGCGTATGACTGTCGGTTTATCGAGCACGCCATAGTCGACCTCGCCGGCCGCCGCTTTCTGTACCAGTTTAACCGGCCCCCCTTTAGCTGATGACGCCGCCAATCCCATGCCTGTCGCGACGACAGTGACCTTAATTTCATCGCCCAGCTCAGGATCAATAGCGGTGCCGATCTTGATGATTGCATCTTCGGAAGCAAACTCATGGACAATATTGCCGACTTCGTCAAACTCGGCAATACCCATATCGGCGGCAGAAATATTGACCAGAATGCCTCTTGCGCCCTGTAAATTGATATCTTCCAACAATGGGCAGGCAATGGCTTTTTCAGCCGCTTCGCGGGCACGATGCTCGCCTGTCGCCGACCCTGTTCCCATGATCGCGGCGCCCATGCCGGCCATGACAGTTCTCACGTCGGCAAAGTCCACGTTGATCATGCCCGGATGCACGATAAGCTCAGTAATGCCTTGCACCGCATCCAGCAATACGCCGTTGGCAGCCTTGAACGCGTTGACCAGAGAGACGCTGCTGCCCAGTACTCGCAATAATTTCTGATTCGGAATCGTGATCAATGAATCGACATATTGCTCAAGTTCTTTAATGCCCCTTTCCGCAACCGCCAACTTTTTCTTGCCTTCGAACAGGAAGGGTTTGGTTACGACCGCCACAGTCAGAATACCCATGCTTCTGGCGATTTCTGCAATAACCGGAATAGCGCCCGTACCGGTACCTCCGCCCATGCCCGCAGTCAAAAACAGCATGTCCGCGCCTTCAATCACTTCTCTGATGCGTTCCTTATTTTCTTCCGCCGCCTGTCTTCCGATATCCGGATTGGTGCCTGCGCCAAGGCCTTTAGTCAACTCAACGCCCAGCTGGATAATCGTACCGACATTCAATCTTCTCAAAGCCTGCGCATCGGTATTCGCACAGATAAACTCCACACCTTCAATGTGACTGTCAATCATGTGATTGACCGCATTACCGCCACCGCCGCCAACACCAATAACTTTGATATTGGCCGTTTCAGTACACATATCCATTAATTCATATTTCATTTTCGCTGCCCCTTAAATAAACCCTACGAATACTAAAAATTACCCTGAAACCAACTCTTTATTTTTAAAAACAATCCAGAACTCTCGGAATCAATGATTCTGTCGCCGCTCTGATGCTCTTTTCCATACATTAATAAACCGACCCCTGTTGAGTGAACTGGATTTCTCACAACTTCGGTTAGTCCAGTCACATTTTGCGGGATACCCATGCGGACCGGCATATGAAAAATTTCTTCCGCCAGTTCGATCAATCCCATCACTTTTGAACTGCCGCCGGTCAAGACAACTCCGGCGGCAATCAATTCTTCATATCCACTGCGCCTCAGTTCCGCCTGTACCAGCAGCATCAGCTCTTCATAACGTGGCTCTATAATCTCTGACAGACTTTGCACCGAAATCTTGCGCGGTGCCCTGTCGCCGATGCTGGGCACTTCAATGACGCCATCAATATTGGCTAATTGCGTTAATGCACAGGCATATTTTTGCTTGATCTCTTCCGCATTGAAGGTGGGCGTGCGCAAGGCAACGGCAATGTCATTGGTGACCTGATCGCCGGCTATCGGAATGACGGCCGTATGTTTGATCGCGCCATCGACAAAAATAGCGATATCCGTAGTGCCGCCGCCGATATCAATCAAACAGACGCCCAGTTCCTTTTCATCTTCGGTCAGCACCGAATTGCATGACGCCAACTGTTCCAGCACAATATCCTCAACCTCAAGCCCGCAACGGCGGATACACTTGATGATATTCTGGGCGGCGCTGACGCTGCCCGTGACCATGTGAACTTTCGCTTCCAGACGTATGCCTGACATGCCGATAGGCTCTTTAATGCCCTCCTGGAGATCAATGACAAATTCCTGCGGCAGAATATGAATAATCTTCTGATCGGCAGGGATAGCGACTGCGCGGGCGGAATCAATGACCCTGTCGATATCATATTGAGTCACTTCCTTGTCTTTGATCGCCACGATGCCATGAGAGTTAAGACTTCTGATATGGCTGCCCGCAATGCCTGCGAATACGGACCTGATCTGGCACCCTGCCATTAATTCAGCCTCTTCCACGGCCCGCTGTATGGATTGCACGGTCGATTCAAGATTAACGACTACGCCTTTTTTCAGTCCGCGCGACGCTGTTGAGCCGATGCCTATGACCTCTACTCTGCCTTCACCGGTAAGCTCACCCACAATAGCAGCGACCTTGGAAGTCCCAATGTCCAGTCCGACTATTAAATTACGCTCTGTTTTTTTCGCCATTTTGTTTACTCTGTGTCGCCTTTTCTAATCGCCCATCTGTTTCGTTTTCGGGGTTTGCAATTTTTTTCCAGTCAATTTCAGCAGTTCCGGGCTTCCATGAAACGCCATAGCCATTAGGGTACCTCAAATCAACCACAGCCATTGCACCAACCTGCTCTGGCCCAAACACTACCAGCGTCTTCAAGAAACGCTGCAGTTTCTTTAATGGCTCATTTCGTCCCAGCAGTATCTCCATACCGGTTGCCAGCTTTATTTTCCATGCCCACCGGTCATCGATGCTAAACTCGGCCAACTCCATAGACTGATCCGCCAGCACTGTTTTAATGCCCTTCATTATTTCCAGAACTTTCCTGTGTTGCTGCTCCGGCCCTACAAGCATAGGCAATGTCTGAAATTGTTCTACATTCTTCGGAGTAAACAATTCGCCTCTTTCATTTAACAGGCTGTGTTGCCCCCATCGTACATAAGGTTTCCTTTCATATACTTTTATGTCAATCGCATCCGGCCAGACCCGTTTAACCGTAGCGGTCTGCACCCACGGCAGTTGCGCGACAGCTTCGTGTATCGCCTGCATATCCGCTGAGAAAAAACTGGTCATAACCAGCGGCTGCAGCGCCGTTTTTATCTCATCCTTGCTAAGGTATTGAAAGACGCCTTCTATCCTGACGTATTTAATGGGCATCGTGTCGGAGCTATAACTCCTGACATCCTGCCTGTACAGCCAGATCAAACCTGTCAGCAATAATGCGGCCGCCAGAATTCTTACCGCGTATTTATTCATTAGCCGATACTGGTTTCCAATATCCGCCAAACCAATTCATCAAAATCAATGCCGGCCTGTTTAGCCGCCATCGGCACCAGACTATGATCCGTCATGCCCGGTACGGTATTAATCTCAATCAATTGATATTGCCCGGCATCATCGACAAACACATCGAGTCTTGCCCATCCTTTAACGCCTAGCACCTGGCTGGCTTTCACGGCCAGATCACGCAACTGCAACTCGTCGTCCTGGTTCAAGCCGCACGGACAATGATATTGAGTCGTGGTGGCCTTGTATTTCGCTTCATAATCGTAAAACGCATGCGGCGTTTCCAGGCGTATGACCGGCAATGCCTCGCCGTTCAATACACCAACCGTATATTCCTTGCCTGCCACCCAAGACTCCGCATAGACATCGCAACGGAATTCTGCCGCCGTTTTTAACGCTCTTTGCAGCTCGTCACGATTGGATGCCTTGCTCATGCCTATGCTGGAGCCTTCCTGAGCCGGCTTCACAATGACCGGGAAGCCCAGCTGTGCTATGCAATCGTCCAGATCACGTTCATCTTTCAGCAAGAACCATTTAGGCGTAACCAATCCATAACCCTGCCAGCACAGCTTGGTTCGGAGTTTATCCATACTCAATGCCGAGGCCAGAACGCCGCTGCCGGTATAGGGGATGCCCATGACATCCAGAACCGCCTGAAGCACGCCGTCTTCACCGCCCCGTCCATGAATGATGTTGAATACCCGGTCAACCTTAAGCCCGGCCAGTGCTTCTATGGGATTGCCTGCCACATCAATGGCGATTGCATCAACGCCTTGGCGCTTTAAAGCTTCGTACACGGCGGCGCCGCTTTTCAATGAAACTTCTCTTTCAGCGGCGGCCCCGCCCATCAACACGGCAACCCGGCCGAACTCTCGCGCCTCTTTAATCTTCAACGGCTTCATAATGCTACGCCTACCATACAAACTTCAGTCTGCAATTCAACCCCCTGACTTTCCATTACTTTAATCTGAACATAATTAATTAAGGCTTCGATATCGGCAGCCGTCGCCGTGCCGGTATTAATAATAAAATTCGCATGTTTTTCCGACACGCAGGCGCCGCCTATGGCATAGCCCTTTAAACCGGTCTGCTCTATAAGCCTTGCCGCATAGTCGCCTTGCGGATTTTTAAATACCGATCCGCAGCTCGGCTGGTTGGTCGGCTGCGTTTGCGCCCGTTTTTCCAGCAAACCTTTTATGCGCTGCATACTCTCTGCTGTGTCGCCTTGCTGCAGCGTTAGATGCGCCGCCAGAAACCATTCATCGTCACAGCCTTTCACCGAACGGTAGCTAATCTCGAAATCCTCAGGCAGCCGGATATGAACCTGGCCTTTCGAATTCAACATGTCCACGCTTTTAACAATACTCCAGGTTTCGCCGCCAAAGGCGCCAGCGTTCATCTTCAGGGCGCCTCCCATCGTTCCTGGTATGCCTGCCAGAAACTCGGCACCGACAAGTCCTTGCTCCGCGCAGAAGCGCGCCACATGCGCACAAGGAACGCCGGCCTCGACATAAATCGATCCGTCCGGGGTCAATCTCATTTCTTTCAACCGGCCTTTGGTATTAATGACCGTGCCGCGTATGCCACCATCCCTGATCAGCAAATTGCTGCCCAGTCCCATCCAGAATACTGGTCCTGAAACTGTGCCTTTCGTATTAGACAGTTCCGCTATGAAATTTATCAAATCCTGTCGATCAGATGGCATATATAACCGGTCAGCCGGTCCGCCGACTCGCCAGCTGGTATATTTCGCCAGTTTTTCATGATTTAACAATCGCCCTTTCATCGCAAGATCCAATCTTTCTTCTCTCAATCCTGACAAGTTATTGACCCGAAAGCGTCCAATAGCAGTTGCGGCAATTGCGTGGCGACTTGCCCCACATTGCCGGCCCCCATTGTTAAAATCACGTCATCAGGCTTTACGATCCCAGCCAGTATTTGCGGCAGATCTTCCCAGTCTTCGACGAATACCGGATCAACCTGGCCACGCAAGCGAATAGCCCTGCTTAATGCTCTTCCATCTGCGCCGGGAATAACCGCTTCCCCTGCTGAATAAACATCCATCAGAATCAGCACATCAACGGTCGAAAGAACTTTGACAAAATCCTCAAACAAGTCCCGTGTACGCGTATAGCGGTGCGGCTGAAAAATAACAATCGAACGTCTGTCCGGCCAGGCCTGCCGTAAGGCTTCCAGCGTTGCGGCAATCTCGCGCGGGTGGTGGCCATAGTCGTCAACGAATGTCAGCTGCCCGCCGGCGATTTCCAGATCGCCCTGAATTTGAAACCGCCTGCCGACGCCTTTGAATGCGCCCAGACTCTTGATGATCGCCTCATCATCGACATTCAGATGGGTCGCGATGCTGATAGCCGCAAGCGCATTGAGCATATTGTGCCAGCCGGGCATGTTCAAGGTGACCTGCAGCGGCGGATGATCGCTCCGGCGAATCACTTTAAAAGAAGTATGCATGCCTTCCTGTTTGATATTGATTGCTCGCACATCGGCATCGGCATGCACACCATAAGTGGTCACCGGCTTGGAGATGTGCGGCAGAATTTCTCTGACGCCTTCGTCATCCATGCACATGACCGCCAAACCATAAAAAGGCAAATGATGCAGAAACTCAATAAACGTTTCCTTCAATCGCTGATAGCTGCCTTGATAAGTCGCCATATGATCCTGGTCGATATTGGTGACTATCGCCATCATCGGCTGTAAATACAGGAATGAAGCATCGCTCTCATCGGCCTCGGCAACCAGATAATGGCCCAGCCCCAGCTTGGCATTGCTGCCCGCGCTGTTCAGCCGGCCGCCAATGACGAAAGTCGGATCAAGTCCGCCCTCGGCCAGCATGCTGGCTGTCAGGCTGGTCGTAGTGGTTTTGCCGTGCGTGCCCGCTACGGCAATGCCGAACCTGAAGCGCATCAATTCCGCCAGCATTTCCGCCCGCGGAATCACCGGTATCCTGTTCAGATACGCTTCATCGATTTCCTCATTGCTGCGGTCTATGGCGCTTGAAGCAACAACCACATCCGCTTTTGCAACATTTTCGCGCTTGTGTCCGATATTGATGGTTACGCCCAAGCCGGCCAACCGTTGCGTGACCGAGCTTTCTTTTATGTCCGAACCTGAGACTTTATAGCCCAGATTGGACAAAACTTCTGCGATACCGCTCATGCCGGTGCCGCCTATGCCGACAAAATGTATCCGGTCGATTTTGCCTAACACCTGGGTCGGCATCTGTACATTAGGGAAATTCATAAGCCGGCCTCGGCCATGCAATAGCCGGCAACGACTTCAGTCGCATCCAGGCGGGCGCATTGTTTTGCAGTTTTACTCATTACATCCAGTTGTTTCAGCATTCTTGTTATTTGTTCTGCCAGCGTTGCGGCATTCAAGTCTTTCTGCATCAAGCAGATTCCGGCGCCGGCATCGGTTAAATAGCGGGCATTCGCTGTTTGATGATCGTCAATGGCATGCGGCAGCGGTATAAAAATAGCCGGCACCCCCAAGGCTGCGACTTCACTGACGGTCATCGCGCCGGCCCGGCAAATCACCATATCAGCCCATTGATAGGCCGCCACCATATCATCTATGAAAGCGCTTACGTCAGCATTAATTCCCAAAGCTTCATATCGGCTTTTGACTTGCTCGAACATGGCCGTGCCGGTCTGGTGCTTGATCTGCGCATCTTTCAGTTGCCTGACCGCTTCCGGAACGACCTCATTCAATACCTGGGCGCCCTGGCTGCCGCCCACGACCAGGATATGGACAGCCTGATTGCTCCGCCTGCCGCGGTCATCGAGCCTGTTTAAAAACTGTTTCCGAAGTGGATTGCCTGTGCATTCAGCCTTCACCTCCCTGTTAAAACTGTCGGGGAAAGCCTCCAGTATGCGATTGGCTATTTTTGCCAGCAGCCGGTTTGTCGTACCGGGTACACGGTTCTGCTCATGAATGACCAAAGGTATGCCCAGCAATCTTGCCATCAGTCCGCCCGGCCCTGCGACAAATCCGCCCATGCCCAGCACCACATCGGGTTTGCGCCGCCGCAAGACTCGCAATGCCTGCGTGCAAGCCTTTGCCAGTGTCAATACGGCTTTTAATTTGGCCATTATGCCTTTGCCGCGCACGCCCGAAACCGACAGCCAGTCAATCTCAATGCCATTCTCGGGAACGACACGGCTTTCCAAGCCTTTCCGCGTACCCAGCCAGCTGACCTGCCAGCCTTTTTCCGCCAGCGACTGTGCGACCGCCAAGGCTGGAAACACATGACCGCCGGTCCCGCCGGCCATGATGACTATGCGCTTGCCCATTCCGATTTTCCTTTAGGCCTGTTGGCATTAATTTCATAAACTTCGCTCTGCACGCGAAACAGCAGCGCCACCGCGCAACACATAATCATCATACTGCCGCCGCCGTAACTCATCAGCGGCAAAGTCAGCCCCTTCGTCGGCAAAATGCCCATGTTGACCCCCATATTGACGAACGACTGAAAACCAAACCAGATGGCCAACCCATAGGCAACAAAAGCCGAGAATTTTTGCCCTGCCTTTTCTGCCTCGACAGCCACCTGAAAAGTCCGCCATATCAGTAACGAAAACAAGCCGATGACAGTCACTACGCCCAGCAGCCCCAACTCTTCGCCAATCACTGAAAACAGGAAGTCGGTATGCGCTTCCGGCAAATAGAATAATTTCTGTATGCCGCTGCCGAGTCCCACGCCCAACCATTCGCCGCGCCCAAAAGAAATCAGCGCCTGCACCAACTGAAATCCCGTATTCAGCGGATCGGCCCAAGGATTCATGAAACTGGTCACCCGGACCAGACGGTAAGGCGAAAAATAAACCAGCAAGACGGCCAGCAAGGCCACTACGGCCAGCAGAATAATGAATTGCGACAATCTGGCACCGGCGAGAAACATAATGCCCATGGCGATGCATAAAATGACTACCGACGAACCAAAATCCGGCTCCATCAGCAATAACAGGCAAGCCAACGAAAACAGCGCCAAAGGTTTTACAATCCCGTAAGCCGACTCGCGCAGAGACTGCTCGTGCCGAGTAACATAGCCCGCCATATAGATAACGGCGAAGAACTTAACGACTTCCGACACCTGTATGCGCAAACCGCCTAATGACAGCCAGCGCACGCTGCCGTTGACTCTTATGCCGAGGCCGGGCACCAGCACAATCACCAGCAACAGCAAGCCCGTTATGAACAGCCACGGTCCCCATTTTTCCCAAGTTTGCATGGGCACCGCCATAACGCCGGCACCCAGGAATAATCCAAGGCCGATGTGTATCAGCTGCCTGATCGGATAATGCAGGCTGTCATCGGCCATTTTTACGCCTAAATGCAATGATGATGACGTCACCATTATGAAACCGATCAGCAACAGGCTCGTACACGTCGCTAGCAACAACGGATCAAAATGCAATCGCCTGGCCCGCGGCGTTTTCGCGCGATCGCTCATGCAACCAGCTCCAGCACCGCTTTAGTGAATTTCTCGCCGCGATCCTGATAATTTTTAAACTGATCAAGACTGGCACAGGCTGGAGAAAGCAATACGCTTTCACCGGCGTCAGCAAGATTGGCGGCGATCTGCACAGCCTGAAAAATATTTTCAGCGGAATAAACAGGTACACAGCCATTGAGCGCCTGCTCGATCAGTCCCGCATCCTTACCCATCAACACGACACTTTTGGCTTTTTCTTTGATGACGGGCATCAGCTCATTCATATCGGCGCCTTTGGCATCGCCACCGGCGATCAGAATGACTTTGCGGTCATACCCCTGCAAAGCCGCTACGCAGGCGCCGATATTGGTTGCCTTTGAATCATTGACCCAAGTGACGCCGCGTATTTCAGCGACGCGCTGCATGCGGTGCGCCAGCCCTTTAAATTTCTGCAATGCCCGGCACATGGCCTGCTCATCCAATCCGACAGCTACGCCTAATGCCAGAGCGGCCAGCGCATTTGCTGCATTATGCCGGCCTTCAAGCGGCAATTCGGCCAGAGGCATCAGTATCGTATCATTGTGCATCAGATATTCCTTGCCGTCTTTTGCTGCAAGGTAAAAATTCGCTTTCATGCTGTTGATAGAAAATGTGAGCACTTCTCTGCTCGCATCTTTCATCGCATTGACAACAGGGTCATCAACATTGATGACCATAACGCCATTGCCGTCGAAAACCCTGCGCTTTTCCACAGCATAGCCTGCCATGTCGGCATGCCTGTCCAGATGATCCGCCGATACATTAAGCACGGTAGCAGCCGCTGCATTGAAAACAGTGGTTCTTTCCAGCTGAAAACTTGAAAGCTCCAGCACATACAGTTCCGCATCCTGCTCTAGCAAATCCAGAGCCGGCGTCCCGAGATTTCCGCCTACGCCCACGCGTTTGCCGGCTTCTTTCGCCATTTCGCCGAGCATGGTTGTCACGGTGCTTTTACCGTTGGAACCGGTAATCGCAACAACTGGCACATCAACAGAGCAGGCAAACAGATCAATATCGCTGACGACTCTCGCGCCATTGGCAATGGCTTTGACAATAGCGTTCTCATTAAGCGACACACCGGGACTGACGACCAGATGCGTAGCAACCTTAAAAGCCGCTTCATCAAATCCGCCGGTAAAAACCGCGGCGTCAGGCATCTGCTGGGAGAATTCCTCCAATAGCGGCGGTTTAGCCCGGCTATCGACGATAGCGAACTTAATGCCCAGATTTTGTAAATAACGTGCCGCTGAAATTCCTGTTACGCCAAGGCCGACCACTAAAACCTTGGCGCTGTGTGGATCCAGCGCAAAATTCTTTTTTAACAATTCTGTAATCGCTGTCTTATCCATTTTCTTTATCTCAATTTCAAAGTTGCCAGACCGATCAGCACCAAGATCACGGTGATGATCCAGAAACGTACGATAACCCGAGGTTCGGGCCAACCTTTCAACTCAAAATGATGATGAATCGGTGCCATACGGAAAACGCGTTTCCCTGTCGTCTTGAAAGAGGCAACCTGGATAATCACGGATACCGTTTCCATGACGAAAACACCGCCCATAATCATCAGCACAACTTCTTGTCTAACAAGTATTGCCAATACGCCTAAAGCTCCGCCCAGCGCCAGCGCGCCTACATCGCCCATAAACACCATCGCGGGATAAGCGTTAAACCACAAAAAGCCCAATCCGGCGCCCACCAAAGCGGCGCAAAATACAATCAATTCCCCGGCATTAGGCAAATAAGGAATCGCCAGATATTCGGCAAACGTCACATGCCCGGACAGATAGGCAAAAATTCCCAGCCCGGAAGCCACCATGACGGTCGGCATAATGGCCAATCCATCCAGACCGTCGGTTAAGTTAACGGCATTGCTGCTGCCGACAATGACGAAATAGGCCAACACCACATACATCCAGCCCATATCGAGCATGACGCTCTTGAAAAAAGGCACGATGAATTGCGTTTCCGCCGGCAGCACGGCTGTTTTGTACAGAAAAACTGCGGCCACCAACCCGATGGCGGACTGCCAGAAATACTTAGCTTTAGCCGATAAGCCGTCACTGTTGCGGCGAACCACTTTCCGATAGTCATCGACGAATCCGATAACGCCGTAGCCCATGGTGACCAGCATGATGACCCAGATATAGCGATTGCCGAGATCTGCCCACAGCAAAGTACTGATGGCAATCGCCACCAAAATCAGGGTTCCGCCCATGGTAGGAGTGCCCGATTTTTCATAGTGCGTTTGCGGACCGCATTCACGAACACTCTGCCCGATCTTGTTGCGGCTCAGTTTTCTGATCATCACCGGCCCGACGATGAAGGAAATCATCAGCGCAGTTAATGCTCCGAGAATGGCGCGAAATGTCAGGTAATGAAAAACCCGAAAGCCGCCTTCGAATGTCATTAAATAATCTGCCAAATAAACTAACATCTTCTAAATCCTGAAATTTTCAACCAGAGCTGCAGCTACATTTTCCATGCGCTGCGCTCTCGACCCTTTGATCAAAACCGATTCGTTGCCTTTAAGTTCTTGTTTTAATGCATCGATCAGCTCATTCTGGGTCTCAAAAAAAGTAGCTCCCGGGCCAAAAAGCCGCACAGTATTTCGGGTATCGGCACCTGTAGCCAACAGACGCACGACTCCACTGGCTTTAAGCAGTTCGCCCATTTCTTCATGTATTTTTTTGCTCTCCGGCCCCAATTCGCCAAAAGCCCCCAGGACAACCCAGGGTTCGCCTGGCATGCCTTTCAGCACATCCAGTCCCGCCTTCAGTGAGGCAAAATTCGCATTATAGGTATCATCGATGATGATGTTGCGCTGCAGGCCCATCAGCGGCTGTAAACGGCCCGTCACCGGTTTTACGCCTTCCAGCCCCTGTTTAATCTGTTGCAGGCCTACGCCTAAAGCCAGACAGGCGGCCGCCGCCGCAAGCGCATTAAGGACATTGTGCCGTCCTGCCAGTTTCAAGTTCACATTCAGAGAACCCTGAGCCGTGACTAACTCAAAACCGGTTATAAACTCGGCAGAAGCTGTACCACTCGAATCGGAACTCTCATTAGTGCGGATTTCCGTCCTGATTGCCCGGGCAGTCACGTCGGCTCCGTCATTTAAACCGAATGACACGGTTTTTCTGGCTCCGGCTATGGCTTTCCAATAGTCGAAATAGGCATCATCGTGATTCAACACGGCAATGCCGTCATTTTTAAGCGTCTGGATAATTTCGCCCTTCGCCCGCGCGACACCGTCCAGACTGCCGAAACCTTCTATATGTGCCGCACCTACATTCGTGATGATCACGACATCGGCTTGGGCATGGGTGCTGGTATAGGCAATTTCTCCGGGATGGTTTGCCCCCATCTCGACCACGGCATAGCGATGCCGTTCTTCGAGCCGAAGCAAAGTCAAAGGCACCCCGATTTCATTGTTCAGGTTTCCCTGAGTAAACAATACCGGATCATTGACGCCCAATATGGCTGCCACCATTTCCTTGACCGTCGTTTTGCCATTGCTGCCGGTCAGGCCGACTACCGAAACTGATGCCTTCCGGCGCCAGGCGCCGGCCAGTTCAGCCAATGCCAGACGTGTATCATCGACGGCTATATAGGGCATTGTCGACGCGACTCCTTTATTCACAATGGCCGCGGCGGCTCCAGCCTGCTCGGCCAGATCGACGAAATCATTGCCGTCGAAGTTGTGTCCCTTGATTGCCATATAGAGCTGTCCGGGCTTGATGGCTCTGGTATCGATACTGACCGATGAGATGGCTGTGTCCTGCCCGACGAGTTGTCCGTGCACATAGCGGGCAATATCGCTTAATCTCATCGCCATCATTGCGCCGCTCTCGCTTTTAATGCGTCAATCACCGCTTGATTGTCGCTGAACGGTATTTTTACGCCATTGATCTCCTGATACTGCTCATGGCCTTTACCGGCAATCACGATACAATCGTTTGCGCCCGCACTAGCTACCGCTTTTTGTATCGCCTGTTCTCTGTTTTGGATCACTTCAACCTTACCTGAACTGCAACCAGCCAATATGTCATTTACTATATTGAGTCCATTTTCATAACGCGGATTGTCATCCGTAACAATCACATAATCTGCCCGACGTTCTGCGCAGGCTCCCATTTGCGGACGCTTGCCGATATCTCTGTTGCCGCCGCAACCGAAAACCACCCATAATGCCCCTTTGCAATGCTTCCTGACGCTGGATAACACCTTGTCCAGCGCATCCGGCGTATGGGCATAATCGACAAAAATCAGAGGTTCACCCTCTGCGCCCAAACGTTCCATACGTCCAGCCACCGGCTCGAGGCGCTTCAACCTGTCAGCAGCATCTGTCAATGTAAGCCCCATCGCCAGCATGACGGTCAACACAGCCAGGACGTTCTCTACATTGAAATCGCCGTATAACGGCACTTTGACGCGCCGCTGCTCGTGCCGCCAACGCACGTCAAACTCGATGCCGCCGGCTTGATGCAGGATGTGTTCTGCATTCACGTTTTCGCCGGGGCCTTCTGTTTTCCCTTTGGTGCTAAATCCCCATACGGCGACCGAATCAGGCGCTGCGGCTATAATTTGCTTGCTGTACTCATCGTCCAGATTCACTACCGCGAAAGCCAGTCCCGGCTTGTGCAATAATGCCAGCTTGGCCTCGACATAAGCCGCCATCGAGCCGTGATAATCGAGATGATCGCGGCTGATGTTCGTAAAGACGGCGCCTTTAAAACGTACACCGTTAACGCGGCCCTGTTCCAAACCGTGCGAGGACACTTCCATTGCAACCGTTTGTTTTTTAGCCTTTGCCAGCTCAGCCAGTATATGCTGAACGGCCAAGGCGTCGGGCGTCGTGTTAAGGGTTTTATTGAGTCTGCCCCACTCGCCCCAACCCAGCGTCCCGATAATGCCGCAGCCATCCATCAGCTGACTTAAAAACTGACTGCACGAGGTTTTTCCATTCGTTCCGGTAATACCGATAACATCGAGCCGTTGCGATGGGTCACCGTAAAAACGCGCGGCGATTTCACCCAGCCGCAATCCCAGATTGTCTACTGGAATGGCCGGTATATCGCCGACCCGTTCCGCCAATTGCCTGCCCTGCCCGGCCGGATCGAAAATCACGGCACAAGCGCCATTTGCAATAGCCTGAGCGACATGCATCAATCCGTGCTGCGCAGACCCATTCAGGGCAATAAATGCATTGCCCTTGACTATCGATCGGCTATCCAGCGCCAAACCCGTTATCGCCAATTCATCGTCGACGAGCGCGAGCCCCGCTAATAAATCCTTCAGCTTCATGTTCATGAGGCTTTCTGCGTCAGCAGCACCGGCATGGTGTCTTCCTGGTCTGGCGCTACGCCCAGCACTCTTAATGCGCCAGCCATGACTTTGGAAAACACCGGAGCGGAAACTATGCCACCGTAATATTGACCGGCGGAAGGTTCGTCAATCATGACCACGATAATCAGCCTAGGGTCGCTAGCCGGCGCCATGCCAGCAAAGACAGCCTGATAGGCTTTATCGACATAGCCTCCGGCACCGGCTTTTTTTGCCGTTCCGGTTTTACCGGCGACTCTGTAGCCATCGACTCTGGCCTCATAAGCCGTGCCGTCTTTCATAACCACGCTTTCCATCATCGCCCTGACGCGTCTGGCGGTCTTGGCTGAAAACACGCGCCGCATATCTTCATCTTCATCCCGTTTCAATAAACTGACCGAATGCAGAATGCCATCATCGGCCAGCGCCGTATAAGCTCTTGCCAATTGCACGGCGGTTACATTCAAACCGTAACCGAACGACAAGGTCGCCTGCTCAAAAGGATGCCATTTGTGATAATCGAGCAGACTACCGCTGGCTTCGCCTGGAAAACCGGCTCCGGTCGCGGTCCCAAAACCGAGTTTGTCATACAGGCCCCAGAAATAGGCCGGCGGCATTTCCAACGCCATCTGACTAACCGCCACGTTGCTGGACTTCTTCAGCACATCCGTCAAAGTCATGGTGCCGTAATTATGCACATCCTTGACCAGATGGCGCCCGACCCGAAACATGCCGTTGGTTTCGAAAACCTCATCGGGGCGGACATAACCGCCGTCCAAAGCCGCCGCCACTACTAAAGGCTTAACCGTCGAACCCGGCTCGAAGACATCCGTCATTGCCCGGTTCCTGTATAAGCTTTCTTTTAGATTCTTGCGGGTATTCGGATTGAAAGACGGCTGATTCACTGCCGCCAGAATTTCTCCGTTTTTTGCATCCAATACCACTAAGGTGCCTGATTTGGCTTTATGCATGTCAACGGCCAGCTGCAATTCCCGATACGCCAGATACTGGATGCGCTGATCAATGCTTAACTCGAGATTCTTTCCCGAAACCGGTTCTTTAATGTTTTCAATGTCGTCAATAATGCGACGCTGCCCATCCCTGATGACCCGCTTGCTGCCCGGAGTGCCTTTCAAGGCTTTTTCATACCCTGCTTCAAGCCCTTCCTGCCCGATATCGTCCACATTGGTGAAGCCCACCAAATGCGCCGAAACGCCGCCCGTAGGATAAAAACGCTTGAATTCGCGCTCGAAATACACACCGGTCAGTTTTAACTCTTTTACCTGATCGGCCAATCCGGGATTGATCCGGCGAGCGATATACGCGAATTGCCGAGTAGTATCCTCTTTGAGCAGTTCGGTTACTTTGCCATCCGACAGGCCCAACAGTTTTTCCATTTGCCGGACTTGATCTTTCGGAGCGAACTTAAGCTCCCTGGGATTCACCCATATGGATTGCACAGGCGTACTGATTGCCAAAGGTTCGCCGTTTCTATCTTTGATCATGCCTCTATAGGCCGATACGGATACGTCATCCACCTGCCGCATATCGCCCTGGTCTTTCAGAAACTGTTTATTCAGTACCTGCAAATCAACCGCTCGTCCGACCAATACCGCCATACAACTCATCATGAAAACCATGACAAACTTCCTTCTGCCGGAGAAATTACCGGTTTGCGCGCTTGCTTTCCTGTTGTCTTGAAAATCTAACATTTACGGTTTTATATAAATGATCTTTTCCCGTAACGGCATGACCAATTTCAATTGCTCCCGCGCGACTAACTCAACCCGATTCTGTTCCGTTAAAGTCGTCAGTTCCAACTGCAACTGTCCCCATTCCACTTCATACTGATCCAAAGCTCTTTCCTGTTTCTGAATCTCGATAAAGATCAGCCGCGAGTAGTATTTGCTATAAATCACCGCCAGCGCCGATACCAGAAGCATTATCAGCAGAACCGCCATACCTACAATCCGATTCGTCGCCACTTAAATTCTCTCTGCTACCCGCATAATTGCACTGCGCGCCCTAGGGTTCTGCGCAGTCTCCTGCTTGCCGGCTTTTAACGCCTTGCCTACTTTTTTAAAAAGGCCTTTATCAATATCGGCTTCCTTGACAGGCAGCTTGCCGGGATCATATTTAGCCCCGGACTCGTCCCTGATAAAACGCTTTACGATTCTGTCTTCCAGCGAATGAAAGGAGATCACTACCAATCGCCCGCCCGGCTTCAGAACCCGCGCCGATTGCTGCAGGACGTCTTTTAACTCATCCAATTCCCGGTTGATTTCAATGCGTATGGCTTGAAAGGTACGCGTTGCAGGATGCTTATGCTTTTCTCTGACCGGCACAGCCTCTTCAATAAGCGCGGCTAATTGTCCGGTGGTTGCCACAGGCGATTGGGCTCGTCTTTCGATGACAGCTCTGGCTATGCGTCGCGCGAAGCGTTCCTCGCCATATTCGAACAAAACCTTGACGAGATCCTGCTCATCGACAGTCGCCAGCCATTGCGCTGCCGATACTCCGGCATTCCCATTCATGCGCATGTCCAAGGGTCCGTCGCGCAGAAAACTGAAACCCCTTTCAGGATTGTCCAGTTGAGGGGATGACACACCCAAATCCATCAGAATCCCGTCGACATGCCCCGCCAGACTTTCGCTGGTGACTATGTTTTCCAGCTCGGAAAAACAGTTATGTATCAACTGAAACCGCTTATCTTGAAGCATGGCCTTTGCATATTCGGAGTTAACCGCATCAGCGTCGCGGTCAAAAGCCAGCAAGCGTCCGGATGGACCTAATTGTTCCAAGATCCCCTGACTATGGCCGCCTCGACCGAATGTACAATCCAGATAGATGCCGTCTTGTTTAATCGCCAACTGTTGCAGAGCTTCCGCAAACATAACGGGCAAATGTTTCACTAACAAATCTCCCGTCTTAAAAGGATAATGACCCTAGATCTTCCAACCCTTCGTCATCATCGCCATTGAGCCATTCATTTTCTTTTGCCGTCCATGCCTCTTCGTTCCAGATTTCAAACTTATTAAGCTGGCCAACTAAAACAATTTTCTTGTCCATGCGCGCATACGTCCTGAGTTTTTCCGGCAACAACAACCTCCCTTGCCCGTCCATATCGCACTCGGAAGCATTGCCAATAACGAAACGTCTTAACTTGCCGGCCATTTTATTCAAGGTGGGCAATTTACTGATCGTTTGTTCGAGTTTTTCCCATTCAGGCAGTGGATACAGCCATAAACAGCCGTGTTCTCCGACACATCGCTCATCCACGGCAACTGTCACAACCATCTGACGATCGCAGCACTCCTGCAATTCCTCGCGATAACGCGTTGGAATGGCAAGACGCCCTTTATCATCAAGCGTGATTGAGCTGATACCTCGAAACAAGATTTACCTCGAATTCCCAAAAAAACCATTTTTTTCCACTTTTCACCACTATAATTCACTATAGTTTTCAAACCAGCTTGAGTCAAGGAGGATTTCATTAATAATCTTTCTTTTTTGACAATGACTTACGTAACCTTGAATGACAGGTTGAAACGCATAAAATACCTTCAAATAAATCTTATGCTTTATCAGAAAGTTAATTGATATTATGGCAGTAATACTTTAAACGTAAGACACCTTAAGCTCGGCAGGCTTTATCGGTGATAGCGGGAAGAAATAGGAAGGAACTGCGGCAATATTTACCGAACATTTTCATACAACTTCAACTTCAAAAATGTTTATGAATTCAACCTCTCGAAAATTTGAGGCTTAAATAAAAGAAAGAGTCAGCCTGTAAGCCGGGTTCTGTCTAGAACAGCCATTCATCTGGGCTGCAAGTCACCTTGCAGCTCAAGCAATCTACCCAGGAACCGCGCGGGCCACGCGTCTGTTCCTCTATTTGATCTTGCTCCGGGTGGGGTTTACCCTGCCGCTCCTGTTACCAGTTGCGCGGTGCGCTCTTACCGCACCTTTTCACCCTTACCAGCCACGAAGGCTGGCGGTATATTTTCTGCGGCACTTTCCGTAGGCTCGCGCCCCCCAGGCGTTACCTGGCACCCTGCCCAATGGAGCCCGGACTTTCCTCCATTCTATCTTGCGATAAAACAGCGACTGCTCAGCCGACTCTTTCAATGCATAGTTTACCACACTTGTTCACTGACTGCCTCGGGGAATGATATTAACGGACAGTCTAAGTGCTTTTACGTATTGCTTAATCTGTCACACTTATTCAACCAGCACCTTGACGAATACCATTAACGGATAAACTAAGCGTTTTTACTTATTGCATATCCAGCGCTGCCTGGTATAGCAATTTTTTTCTAACGCCGGTGATTTCCACAGCCATGGCGACGGCGGTTTTAATAGAGCATTCCCGCAATAACACAGCCAGCAACTTCTGCTGCTCTGGGGTAATAACCTGTTCTTTTTTATCCACGACCGCGCCATCGACAATGACAACGAACTCGCCCTTTCTCATATTTTCGTCATTCTCGACCAATTCCAACGCCTTGCCCAAGTTGGTCTTTACAATGGTTTCATGCAGTTTGGTCAATTCTCTGGCAATGACGATCTGACGATCCAACGGCAGCACTTCTGCCATGTCTTTTAACGAGGCCAGAATCCGATGGCTGGACTCATAAAATACCCAAGTGTTCGGGCACATCAGTTTTTCATGAAAAAACGCCTGCCGCGCCGATGAAGTTCTGGGCAAAAAGCCTTCGAAAGAAAATTTCGTAACCGGCAGTCCTGCCGCCGACAATGCGGCGATCAATGCGCAAGCACCCGGCACCGGCGACACTTCCAGCCCCGCGTCTTTCACCATGCGCACCAACGGCATGCCCGGATCGCTTAGCAGCGGCGTACCGGCATCTGAAACCAGCGCGACTGATTGACCCTGCCTCATTTTTTCCAGCAGGCCGGCCGAAACCGTATCCTCATTGTGCTGATGCAGTGACACCACTTTATTGCTGATGCCATAATGCTGTAACAGCATTTTGACGTGCCGGGTGTCTTCCGCGGCAATTAAATCAACCTGTTTTAATATTTCCACCGCTCTAAAGGTAATATCTGCTAAATTACCTATTGGCGTAGCAACAACATATAATTTGCCGCATTGACTTGACATTGGACTTTCTCACTTGAAAACTTCTGATTTTAAGATACGGCCAAGGTATAAGCCGCTATTACTCTATGTCTCGCTTCCGGTCTTATGGCTTTTTTCCGGTTGCGCCATGTTGCCTGACAATAATGTCCAGCCTCAAGGGCAGACTCCCCCTGTCATGCAAGCCCCCCTAACCGAACCGGCACCGCCATTATACCAGCAACCTGCCAGCGAACTGTCTCCCGAACAAAGCCAGCACCAACTGCAGGCTATTGACGCCCTAATTCAAGCCGGCAATCATGATACAGCGCAAAAACTCGCCGATGACCTTGATCCCGCCGCCTTGTCTGTCCAGCAACGCGGCCAGCTGAATCTGATTTATGCCCAGATTGCGCTCAATGTCGGTGAGGCCGAACAGGCCCTCGGCAGACTGGAGTTAATTCAAGCCCAGCAGCTAAGTCCGGAAAATAGAATCCAATATTTTCAATCACAGGCCTTTGCGTTTTCATTAACCGGCCGCCTGCTGGACAGCGTCAGATCCAGAATCGAGTTGGGCAAGTTATTAAGCTCGCCTGATGAGCGCGATGACAACCATGCCGCCATTCTTGAAACATTAAGCCTAATGCCAGAGCCCGCCTTGCAGGCGCAATCGCATGAGGCAAAGGATGAACTGGCCGGATGGCTATCCTTGGCCAGCGTATTAAAACTAAAGGAGCAGGACCCAGCCGCTTTTGATGCCGGATTGGCAAAATGGCGCGAAATTTTTCCAGGACATCCGGCCAACTCTTACTTACTGAAAAACAGGGCCGAAAACGCAGACAAACAGTCCCTATCGATCGCCGTTTTACTTCCCGAATCAGGCCCTTTCGCTCAAGCCGCCAAGGCCATACGCGCCGGTTTTATGGCCGCCTACGATCGTCAGGACAGCAATGGCTCAAAACCCACTATCCGCTTTTACGATACTGAGCAGTCAACCCCAGCCGACTTATATAATCAGGCGGTCACTGAGGGAGCGGAATTCATTGTCGGCCCGCTAAACAAAGAACACATTCAAAGCCTTGCGGACTCTGTTGCATTTGACGTTCCCGTACTGGCTTTAAACCACATTCCGGGACTGCTTAAACACAATCTCTACCAATTCAGCCTCAGCCCTATGGATGATGTTGAACAGATTTCCCATAAAGCCTGGCTGGACGGCCGCCAAAAAGCCTTATTACTGATTCCGGAAAACGATCAGGGCAAACGCATAGCCAATTTTTTCATAGAAAACTGGCAGGGAGTCGGCGGCTCAATTCTTGAGTTGCAAAGCTATAATCCAAAGACCACCGACTTTTCCCCGGCCATCAAAAAGCTGCTGAATATCGATGAAAGCGAGGGCCGCTATCGTAAAATCAGTCAGTTGATGCCCTCATTGACCTATACGCCTCGACAGCGGCAGGATGCCGATGCGCTCCTGCTAAGCGCTTATAGCGGCGAAGCACGCCTGATCAATCCGCAACTGCAATACTATCAAGCCGGTAGCCTGCCCATTTACGCGCTGCCGGCTGTCTACAGCGGCCAGCCCGATCCGGCGCTGGACCAGGACCTCAACAAGATAACGTTTTGCGATACGCCCTGGCTGCTCGGCTCCGGCCAGGACGGCCTCAGCATGAGCGCTTTGCAAGACATCTGGAGACAATTTACCAGTCCTTATTTGCGCCTGATCGCCATGGGTATAGATGCCTATGGCCTGATCGGCCAACTGGATAAGCTCGACATCGCTCCCTACTCCGGAGCCACCGGAATCTTGTCACTGATGCCTGACGGGCGCATTAAACGTGAACTGGCTTGCGCCAAATTCATGGATGGACGGCCTGAACTGATCGACGCCACCAATACACCTCCCACGCATGAAAATCAGCCCGCGCAGGCATTGTTGCCGATGGACGAGCATGCTGAATAAAATCAAAGCGAAAGCGACCCACTTAATCCGCGGTGAAAACGCCGAAGAGCAGGCCTATCGTTTTTTGCTCGCCAAAGGATTCGAACCGGTTTGCCGCAATTTCCGCTGCAAGCAGGGCGAACTTGATTTAGTCATGCTCGATAAGCAGACACTGGTGATCATCGAAGTCAGATTTCGCAAATCCGATAAATACGGCAGCGCGCTCGAGAGTGTTACACAAAAGAAACAATCCCGTATAATAGCGGCGACTCATCATTATTTATCAGCCAATAAGACAGACAGGCCTATTCGTTTTGATGTTATCGCCATTTCCGGCAATGGCACTATAGATTGGATACAAAACGCCTTTTAACCCTGCAATTTCAATGAGCCTACAAGACCGAATCATCAATCATTTCTCCGACAGCATTCAGACCAAGCAGGATGCCATGGCCGGCCTCTGCGAGCTTATCGAGTTTGCCTCGCAGCGCATGGTCGCCGCCTTACTGAATGACAAAAAGATATTGTCCTGCGGAAATGGCGGCTCGGCGGCCAATGCCCAGTTTTTGTCCTCGGCCATGCTCAACCAGTTTGAGCGCGAACGCCCCTCATTGCCGGCCATTGCCTTAACCACAGACACGGTTGCCCTGACAGCCATAGCCAATGCTTATCATTTTGATGAAATTTTCGCGAAACAAATCCGGGCGCTCGGACAAGGCGGCGATATCCTGGTCGCATACACCGACGCCAGCGATGCGGCCAATTTATCCAAGGCTATCACTACCGCACACGACAAAGATATTTCAGTCATCGCCCTAACCGGCCATGACGGCGGCAGGATTGCACCGTTATTGAATGAAACTGATATAGAAATTCGCGTGCCGTCAAGCTCAACCGCACGCATACAGGAAGTGCACTTGTTGATTACGCATTGCCTGTGCGACTTAATCGACCATCAACTCTTTGGCGGCTAATCCATGAAAAATCATCTGTTGCTATCTCTGTTGCTCGTTATCGGCTTGTCCATGAACGGTTGCGCAACCACCGGCAAACCAATCAATGAACGCCGCCACGGCGATATCGTATTGATGGATCAATCCATAGAAGCCAATGCATCCCAAGCATTAAGAGCCGACGAAGAAATAGAAAAGAACAGCCACGTAAATGTCACAGCTTACAATGGCATGGCCCTGGTTACGGGTGAAGCCCCTAGCGCGGGCTTGCGCAATAAAATCATTGCCATAGTCCGCACCATTCCCAACATAAAACAGATACACAATGCCGTACTGCTTGCCAAGCCCAGTTCAGAGCAAGCACGCGCTAATGATGCGGTGATTACCGCAAACTTGAAAGCGGCACTGGCTTCCATTAATACGATACCCGGATTCAACGGCACAGAAGTCAAAGTAGTCACCGAAAACGGTGTAGTTTACCTGATGGGACTGGTTCACAAGAATGAAGGTGCGGCAGCCACAGAAGCGGCCCGGCAGACCGCCGGCGTCAGAAAAATCGTCACAAAATATGAATATATTGACTGAGGCGATTGCCGTCGGCTTTAACGCGGCACTGAATCAGGGCCGCAAGATATAGCCGCTCGGCGTAGCCCTGTCGCTGAGGTGCCTTACAACTTTTATTCAGCGCTTTCCGCATAAAGTGCGCTGCTGCCATCCATATCGCCGGTCTGGACATATAATAGCGGCTGGCCTTGATTCAGCATCGCCCCGCCTATGACTCTGCAGACCGCGATTTTATGATCGCCCGCATCGGCATAATGACTGACTTCGCAGTCAAAATAAGCAAGACTTTCGGATAATATCGGCGCTCCGGTTTTGCCTGTCAGCCACTGAAAACCGGCCATCTTGTCTTTGAGGCCGGGGCGGCCGAAATGCTCGGCAATGGCCTGCTGATCCTGCCCCAGAACATTGACGGTACAGATGCCGCCCGCCTGCAGCAGCTTATAGGAATAATGCTGGGGATTAATGCTCAACGCCAGCAGCAGCGGATCAAAAGAGACCTGCATGACCCAGGCCGCCGTAAAGGCGTTTTGATGTATTCCATCACTGACGCCTATGACATAGATGCCATGACTGATTTGCTTGAACAGCTTGTCAGGATCTTCAATCATTGCCGGCTACCAGTTTAATGCGCATCGACAAGTCAACGGCGCGGACATTTTTAGTCAATGCCCCGATGGAAATATAATCGACTCCCGTTTCGGCAATCGTGCGTATATTGTCAAGGCCGATATTGCCCGACGCTTCCAGCTCTATAGCCCCGGCATTCAGTGCTACCGCTGCCCGCATGTCTTCGAGAGTAAAATTGTCCAACATGATGCGATCGGGCTTGGCCGCGATAGCCTCTTCCAGCTCCTGCATGGATTCGACTTCCACTTCGACAGGAACCGATGTTTTGGCACGCGCGGTCTGAACAGCCTTGGCTATGGAACCCGCCGCCATAATATGATTTTCCTTGATCAATACGCCGTCATACAGCCCAATCCTGTGGTTATGACAGCCGCCACAGGCGACCGCGTATTTCTGTGGGTTCCTGAGTCCTGGCATGGTCTTGCGGGTGTCCAGCACTTTACAGCCGGTGCCGGCAACAGCTTCCGCATATTGCCGAGCGACTGTTGCCGTAGCTGACAAAGTCTGCAATAAGTTCAACGCGGTACGTTCTCCCGTTAGCAGGCTTCTGGCTGGACCGCTGAGCCTGCAAAGGAGCGTGTCTTTATCGACCTTATCGCCTTCACTCACCAGCCAGTCAATGTTGACGCTGGGGCTCAATGCCTTAAATACCGCATCAAACCAGGCACGGCCGCAGAGTACCATGGCCTCCCGGGTGATAACCTCGGCTTCTGCATGCGTTGTTTCGGGAATGATTTCCGCTGTAATATCGCCCGAACCGATGTCTTCATCAAGAAAGGGTTTTACTTCTGCGATTTTTGATTGTTCTGTCATAACCTGTCTAATTTGGAAAGCGCTCGCTCTACAATGGATCTCTCGTCCAAGGTTACAATAGCCGCCTGTTCTTGTCTAAATTTTTCAGCGAGTTCCTGGACTTTAACTTCAAGCATTTTTGCGCCATTTTTGCCGACAAACAGCATATTTTCCGTTTCCGCGCTTTTCCATATCAGCTTGCCCCATTGCCGTCCCGATTCGAAATCGATAGCTATCCAGTTGTTTTCCGGCATATTTTTTACCTGTTCGCTCCACTCATCCACGATGACTTCAGGCTTGATGCTCGCGCCCTGTTCCACAACCGGACTGGCTTTAACAACACTACCCAGCTCTCTTTTTTTATCTTTACTATCCATCAGGATGATATGCCGTACCGCAAGATCCTTAAAGAAGCGAGACTGTGCGTTTTTATCGTATGAAATTCGATCCAGTCCGTATCTCAGTTCTTTGATCGTGCCGGGCAAAAATTTTAATATCCGTTTTTTTTCATCATTATCTCTCGGAGGCAACACGCTGACGACCAGCTCTTCCATGGCCCGTACCGATTTTATCCAAAGTTCCGGCTCTTCATTTCTGCGGACGTGATCGACCAGCAAAACATGTTGCCAGACATCATGCAGAAAGTCGGCTATGACTGCCGGCAATTCCTTTCCCTGCATGCTGTCATCAATAGTCTTGGCTACGACTTTTTTGCTCAGCTCCAGCGATTCTTTATTTTGCATTAACTGTCTGGAGCGATCTTCAAGAATCTGAACCCGCTGCTTTTGTTTTTCCAGATAACGCCCAAAATCGCTTGCCTCATTTGCCCAATGAACATGCCCAGATCCATTTTCTCTGGTTATAAGCTTTATGACGTCGACAATGCGCTCGTAAACCAGGCGGTCACTATGATCAGCCGGGTTTAAAAATTGCCCGGCAGCAAACAAATCATTCAATAAGCGCCTGACAGGATTGTCTATACCGGTAAAGACGCTGTATTGTCCCAATGCAATCGCAGCCCAGGGTATTTCCAACTGGAGCAAGGCGGACTTTACAGCGCTTGTCAGCGTATCGTCACTGTTAATTTCTCCAAAAATCAAAGCCGCTAAATCCAGAATATCTTCATCGCATTTCGCCAATGCCTTGATATCTCCGCTGAAATTTAGCTCTTCAAGCTTTTTAATGACTCGCCATTTCAGCGGGCTCCCGATCTCCCGATCGGCATCCTCGAAAGCATAAAGCTGACCAAGAATTTCCAGCGCGTGTATTATTTCAAAATGCTCATAGGTGGCTGCACTTTCGGATTTCGGAATTAAATCATAAGCCGAGGGGGTGTACATTGAACGCCACTGATCCAGTTTTTTCTGTAATAGCTGAAAATCTCGGCTTATCAATTCACTGCTTGCGATAGAAGGTTCAGGCGCTTCCCTAATTTCACTGACATCGTATGAGGCTATTTCACACTCTGAATCGATCTGCCTGATCAATTCGCCATAGATAAAGCCTAGCTGGCTAAACACATGATCTTCAAATGCTTTATAGACAGCAACCCGAAACTTGGTGGTTAATTTCAGTGGATTAATCACCTCCGCCAAAGCATGAGCCAGATTTGCCGGTGAAGCCGGGTTATTACGGTCAGAAAAGACTTGTTTTCCCATCTTGATTGAGAGTTGCCTGTTCATCTGATGCAACTGCCCTTGAAAAGAATGCTCGCAGTCGCGGATAATCGAAGCAACTACATGGCTTTCCTCTACCATAGCATCGCTGGCCAGCGAGGCAGAGGCCATATTTATTTTCTGATCCGGATTTTTTACCGTCTTTTGAGAGGTAAAATGGAAAGCATCGCTCACCTTAAGTAAGTAATTTTGCTTTATTTTTCTTCGAACCGCCTGAACGTGCTCCAACTGCTTTCTGTAATCCGTTTTCTCGCGATCTTTTCCTGATTGCAGCCCGAATTCGAAATCAATCCGCATACAGCAATCATCAACCAATGGCTCGATGTAGTGATAAAAAATCGATTTGAATTTGGCTAGAATTTCGGCATCATTCGATGTGCTTTTGCTAATGTCTGTGTATTGCCGTATGTTCATAGCCATGTTTCTTCCGCAAAATAAATGATCAGTCTTTGCCAAACCAAGACTGTACCTAAATTATTATTTTGACAGATAATACGCATTTTTCTCGTGAATTCTGTGCTCTATTTCCGTTTTTTCCTCTATAAATTTCATGAAAATAGATAGCCACTGGCTAACTGGCATTACCCGCCTCCCTTCGCCAAACTTTGACGCAAGAACCGATACTACGGATATCTCCTTGTTGGTCATACACTGCATCAGTCTGCCGCCGAGCGAGTTCGGCACGCCTTATATTGATCAGCTCTTCTGCAATCAGCTCGACCCGGACAAACATCCCTATTTCAGAGACATCTATCAGCTGACGGTGTCCTCACATCTATTGATCAGGCGGACAGGAGAAATCGTGCAGTATGTGCCTTTTGACAAGCGCGCCTGGCATGCCGGGAAATCGGTTTATGAAGGCCGGGAGAGGTGTAATGATTTCTCCATCGGCATAGAACTTGAAGGCACTGAGCTGATCGAGTACACAGACGCACAGTACCTGCAGCTGGCGGCAGTGATTCGCCTGCTGCTTGAGACCTATCCGCAGCTATCGACAGATCGCATTACAGGACATAGTGATATTGCGCCCGGACGAAAAACCGATCCGGGCGCATCGTTTGATTGGCAGAAACTGTTCAGTTTATTGAATACCTAATAGCTCGGCGGCGATCTATGCCTGTTCAGCATGCTTGGACTGCCCAATGCCGAATGATTCGGCAAGCATCAGAACCACGCCCAGCGTAATGGCCGAATCGGCAATATTAAAGGCCGGCCAGTGCCAGGAATCATAATACACATCAAGAAAATCGATAACATAACCATACAACAACCGGTCAATCAAATTGCCGATCGCACCGCCCAGAACCAGCGCCAGCGCGGCAGCCAGCAAGGTCTCATGTTTTTTCAATCTGGCCAGCCAGACAGTAATGCCTACACTGATCACAATGGCTAACCCTGCAAAAAACCAGCGCTGCCAGCCGCCCGCTTCGCTCAGGAAGCTGAAAGCCGCTCCGGGGTTATGCAGATAAGTTAGATTAAAATACGGCATGACCGGGATAGACTCGTAAAGCTGCATCGAACTGTCGATGATGAGCTTGCTGCTCTGATCCAGAGCTATTGCCAATAATGACAACCATAACCATTTCAACATAGTACTCACGCAAATTGTCGGTTTTCGCCGGCGCCAGCCACGTTTTCAACGCAGCGACCGCAAAGTTCAGGGTGATCGGCATGCGACCCCACATCCTGACGTTGATGCCAACAGCGCACGCATTTTTTATGCCCGGACACGGCAACTTTTAACTTAACGCCGTCAATCTCGGTTTGAACGGCATCATCAGGGCAAGCCTGATCGGCCATTACCGTGGCATTTGAAGTAATAAAGACAAAGCGCAACTCATCTTTCAAGCGGTTCAAAGCATCAAAGTAATCCGCATTGCAATACAGTTCAACCTCGGCATTGAGCGAAGCGCCTATCTCTCCCTTCGCCCGGCTCTTTTCCAGCTCTTTACCGACGACAGTTCGGACAGCCATGACTTTCTGCCAGAACTCGCGGTTCATCGCAGCCTCGTCGTCCAGTTTGCACAGGCCTTGATACCAGGTTTCCAGAAATATCGATTCACTGCGCTCGCCGGGCATATAATTCCAGATTTCATCGGCTGTATAACTGATGATGGGCGCGAGCCAGCGAGTCAGCGCTTCCAGCACGTGATACATGGCCGTTTGAGCAGAACGTCTGGCCAGACAATCTTCTTTGGCCGTATATTGACGGTCCTTGATGATATCCAGATAAAAGCCGCCCAGATCGATCACGCAAAAATGGTGCACTTTCTGGAAAATAAGTTGAAACTGATAGCTTTCGTAAGCGGCCTTAACTTCTTCCTGGAGCGCATAGGCCCTATCCACGACCCAACGATCCAGGGCCAGCAAATCCTTCGCCTCGACCAGATGCAGGGCAGGATCGAAGCCGTCCAGATTCGACAGCAGGAATCGGGCCGTGTTTCTCAAGCGACGGTAACCGTCCGAGGTCCGGTTAAGGATTTCATCGGACACGGACATTTCGCCGCGATAATCGGTCGACGCCACCCATAGCCGCAAGACGTCGGCGCCTAACTCCTTCATGACCTCCTGCGGCGCAACCACATTGCCTCTGGACTTGGACATTTTCTTGCCTTCCGCATCCACAGTAAAGCCGTGTGTCAATACGGCTTCATAAGGCGCCACATCATTCATGGCCGTCGAAGCCAGCAGCGATGACTGGAACCAGCCGCGATGCTGGTCCGAGCCTTCCAGATACAGATCGGCTGGGAAAGCCAGTTCCTGGCGTCTCTCCAGAACACAGGCATGTGTGACGCCGGAATCAAACCAGACATCCAGCGTATCGGTCATTTTCTCGTATAATGAAGCCTCCTCGCCCAGCAACTCTTCCTTCTCCAGTTCAAACCAGGCTTCTATGCCTTTTTGCTCGATGCGTTGAGCCACTTGCTCGATCAGTTCAGGCGTGCGCGGATGCAGTTCGCCGGTTTCTTTATGGACAAAAAAGGCAATCGGTACGCCCCAGGTGCGCTGGCGTGAAATACACCAGTCAGGCCGGTTTTCCATCATGCTTTCAATACGCGCCTGACCCCATTCCGGAATCCAGTCCACTCGCTTGACTTCGTTCAGCGCCTGCTCGCGTAGGCCGTTTTTATCCATGGAAATAAACCATTGCGGCGTGGCCCGGAAAATAATCGGCGTTTTATGGCGCCAGCAATGCGGATAACTGTGCAGAATGGCTTCTTCATGCACCAGCTTGCCTTTTTCTTTGAGCACCGCCACCACATGATCATTGGCGCTAAACACATGCTCGCCAGCGAACAGTTCGGTATTAGGCAGAAAAATGCCATCGTTGCCGACCGGATTGTCGACCGGCAAACCGTATTTTTGGCCGACCACATAGTCGTCCTGACCATGTCCTGGCGCCGTGTGCACGGCGCCGGTGCCGGCATCGGTCGTGACATGGTCGCCGAGGATGACCGGTACCTGACGGTCATAAAAAGGATGCTGCAGCAACTGATGTTCCAGCGCCGCGCCTTTGCAATAGGCAACGACATGGTAGTTTTCGATGTCATAGCGCGCCATCGCATCCTTAAGCAGGACTTCGGCTATGACCAGGCGCTCTTTTTTGCCGTCTTTCTCGCACTGAACCACGGCATAGTCAAGATCAGGATTCAGGGCAACGCCCTGGTTGGCCGGCAGTGTCCACGGTGTCGTGGTCCAGATGACGACCGATAACAGTCCCTCGCCTTCATGCTCGGGGACATGGTGGCAGCTCGCCATAAACGCTTCTTCATCAATAACCTGGAAACGCACGTCAATGGCCGGCGAATGCTTGTCTTCGTACTCGACTTCCGCTTCGGCCAGCGCCGAGCCGCAGTCGGTGCACCAGTGCACGGGCTTGGCGCCCTTGGTCAAATGCCCTTTGGCGCTGATTTTCCCCAATGCACGCACGATATCGGCTTCAAAAGCATAATCCATCGTTAAATACGGGTTATCCCAATCACCCAGGACGCCGAGCCGGACAAACGCTTCTTTCTGAATGTTGACCTGCTTGCCTGCATACTCGCGGCAGGCCTTGCGAAAAACCGCCGGAGACACTTTAACGCCGGCCTTGCCGACTTTCTTTTCCACCATCAATTCGATAGGCAGACCGTGACAATCCCAGCCCGGCACATAAGGCGCATCAAAACCGCTCAGCGTTTTCGATTTGACAATGATATCTTTCAGGACTTTATTGACTGCGTGGCCGATATGAATTTCACCATTGGCGTAGGGAGGCCCATCGTGCAGAATGAATTTGGGGCTACCGGCAAACTGCTCCCTGATTTTGCTATACAGGCCGGCCTCCTGCCATTTCTTTAACCGCTCCGGCTCACGCTGCGCCAGATTGGCCTTCATCGGGAAGGCGGTTTTAGGTAAATTCAGTGTTTTTTTATAGTCCATCGTCATACGTTTCTTAATTCAGCAAAAATCTTTTTAGTATCCGCCACATCTTTTACGATCTGAGCCTTAAGTTCATCCAGCGACCGGAAACGCATCTCATCTCTGATTTTTCGTTTAAAATGCACTTCCACGTAACGTCCGTAAATTTCTTTATTAAAATCAAACAAATGTGTTTCCAGTATCACTTTTGAGCCGCCATCGACCGTAGGCCGCGTCCCGACATTCGCTACACCTTCGAATTCCTGGCCGTCTATGCCGGTCATGGTAACGGCATAGACGCCGACCACAGGCGTATTTTTTCTAAACATGCGTATATTGGCGGTCGGATAGCCAATCGTCCTGCCCCGCTTGTCGCCGTGCGCAACCCGTCCGCATACGGAATAACAGCGCCCCAGCAGTCTCTCGGCTTTAACCAGATCGCCGGCGCCCAGCGCGTCCCTGATCAGAGTGCTGCTTACGCGCTGACCGTCTACATAGTAAGATCCAGTATCTTCAACTTCGAAACCGAAGGCCTGGCCTTTTTTCTTCAGCAGGGCAAAATTGCCGCGCCGGTCTTTGCCGAAATGAAAATCATCCCCGACAACCAAATGCTTGACGTTCAGTTTTTTTATTAAAATATCCGAAATGAACTGTTCGGCGTCACAATTGGCAATCTGTTGATTAAAGCGCAATATCAGTAAATCATCAACGGGCAGCTTTAAAAACTGGATCACTTTCTCCCGCAAGCGCATCAATCGGGATGGCGCATTTTTTCCCAGGAAATATTCCAGCGGCTGCGGCTCGAAAATCATCACGATAACCGGCAGACCCAGCGCCCTGCCGCGCGTCGCCAGATTATCGATCACGGCCCTGTGGCCTAAATGCAAGCCGTCAAAATTCCCGATAGTCAACACACAACCGTTTTCCAACGGTTCTAAATGAGACAGGCCTCTAATTAAACGCATGAATGTGACAAATTAAAATTCTTTATTCTATCATGGGTAACTTCATGTGAACTCAAAACATAAATCTGGCGAAATGCATGAATCCGGCAAGAAATCCTAGGATTTCGGCAAAGCGCTATTGCAATACGTTACTGTCATGCCAGCCGACTAAATGCTTGAACCTTAAACCGGTCATGACTAATGTAAACGCATAAATTGCACACCCTATCGCAATCCATACGATCAAATTGATGACTCTGTCCATGGAATCCCACTGCCCCCACTGACTGACATCAACGGAATAATACAAGGCGGCCGCCATTACTGCACTTGCCAACAGTATCCTGACCCAAAACAATGCCCATCCTTCGGCCGGCCGATAAACCTTTTCTTTCAACAGTTTGCCAAGCAGTAAAAAAGCATTTAAAAACGCGCTCAGGGATGTTGCCAAAGCGATCCCCGCATGCGCCATAGGAAACATCAGCGCAGCGTTTAAAATGATATTGGCGGCAATAGCATATAACCCATAACGGACCGGCGTTTTCATATCTTGCCGGGAAGTGAAACCAGGCGCCAACACTTTAATCAGAATAAATGCCAACAATCCGGCTGAATACGCCATGAGGCTCTGCCCTGCCAGCTGCACATCGTCAGCGCCAAATTCCTTGTATTGAAACAGTGTCGATAAAATCGGTTCGGCCAGCATCAGCAGCCCGACCATGGCCGGCATGCCGATCAATAAAACCAAGCGCAGCCCCCAATCCAATGAATTCGAAAAGGCCCTCGCATCGTCGGCGGCATGATTTTTCGACAAGCTCGGCAAAATAACTGTAGCCACGGCAATTCCGAAAATACCCAGCGGAAACTCCACCAGACGGTCTGAATAATACAACCAGGAAACGCTGCCGGCGCCTAAAAACGAAGCCATCAATGTATCCAGCAGCAAATTGATCTGCGTGGCTGAAACGCCGAGAATCGCCGGCAACATGAACCCCATCATGCGCTTGACGCCTACATCATTAAAATCGAATCTCGGCCGCGGGAGCAGACCTAAGCGCATCAAGGCCGGCATCTGAAACAACAATTGCACTACGCCGGCTATGAAGACTCCCCACGCCAATGCCGCAACCGGCTCGGCCATCAGGGGCGCCAGCCAGATTGCGGCAGCGATCATGCAGATATTCAGCAAAGCCGGCGTCAAAGCCGGAATGGCAAACTTGCCGTGCGCATTCAAGACACTGCCTGCAAACGCCACCGACGAGATAAAAAACAAATACGGAAAAGTAATCCGCAGCATCTGCACGGCCAGTTCATGCTGAGATCCTTGCCAGATAAAGCCGGGAGCGAACAAAGTAATGAGCACAGGCGCAGCAATCATGCCGAGAATCGTAACCAGCATTAAAACCAGCACCAAGCTTCCGGCCGTCCTGTCGACGAATTGCTTTAACGCCGCCCGGCTGCCGCGCTCCTTTTGGTCTGATAGCGCTGGAATAAAGGCCTGGGCAAAAGCCCCTTCAGTAAACAGGCGCCGCAGAAAATTCGGAATTTTAAAAGCAACAAAAAACGCATCGGTTGCCGGATTGACGCCGAAAAGCCGCGCTATCAGCATGTCCCGGACAAATCCCAATAGCCGCGAAATCATGGTCATGCCGCCTACAACGGCAGTGGACTTAAAAAGCTGCCCGCTCAATGCTGCTCCTCATTGTTAATTCATTATTTTTTTGACAATGATAACATTTAAAAAGATAATATGCGGTCTTATTAACTCACATAGCAAAAATCGAGAAATTATGGCTAATACAGCACAAGCTAAAAAGCGTGCGCGACAAGCGGAAAAAAGCCGTATTCGCAACGCAGGACAACGCAGCAATTTACGCACGTTCGTAAAAAAAGTTATTGCCGCAGTTAACGCGGGCGACAAAGAAAAAGCGCAAGCCGCCTTCAAGACCGTTGTGCCCATTATCGATTCAGCAGTAAACAAAGGCCTTATCCACAAAAATAAAGCCTCTCGCAGCAAAAGCAGACTGAATTCAAAAGTAAAATCTATCGCTTAATAAAAGCTTTAGTCTTACTAATAAAAAGGCCGAACTCCCACGAGTTGCGGCCTTTTTATTTGGCCGTTCTACAGCAATACCATATTATCTCGGTGTATCATTTCCGAATCATCGGCATAGCCAAGAATAGCTTCAAATTCAGAACTGCTCTTGCCGGCAATTAACGCTGCATCCGCCCTGCCATAATTGACAAGCCCCCGGGCGATTTCCTGACCGCTTTCATCCACACACGAAACTAGCTCGCCGCGCTCAAACCGACCCGATACTGATTTAACACCAACAGCCAACAAGCTCTTGCCGTCACTTTTTAAAACTCTGACTGCGCCCGCATCAAGAACCAGCTTTCCCTTGACCTGCAACTGCCCGGCAAGCCAGCGCTTTCTGGCCACCAAAGGCTCTATATCCGGCAATAAATACGTCCCCAGATTAGCCCCGGCAATCACCGACGTAATCACATCCTCAACAACACCTGCCGCAATCACGGTAGCAGCCCCCGATCTGGACGCCAGGCGCGCCGCACGAACCTTGGTAAACATGCCGCCTCGCCCCAGCCCACTACGGCTCTCTCCAGCCACGATATCCAGTCGACCATCATTGACACTGATCTCGGAGATCAACTCCGCCTCAGGATACAGGCTTGGATCGGCCGTAAACAACCCTTTCTGATCCGTCAGAATGATCAGCAGATCCGCCTCCACCAGATTCGCCACCAAGGCGCCCAGGGTATCATTATCACCAAAGCGGATTTCTTCGGTTGCGACCGTGTCATTTTCATTAATGACCGGCACAACCCCCATCTTTATCAGCGTCAGCAGAGTGCTTCTGGCATTCAAATAGCGCTGACGGTCCGATAAATCATCGTGCGTCAGCAGCACCTGCGCCGCATGCAATCCGTGTTGTTGAAAATTATCATCAAAAACGCGCACCAGCCCCATCTGACCAACCGACGCCGCCGCCTGCAGCTCATGCAATGTTTTAGGCCTTGTTTTCCAGCCTAGACGGCACATGCCTTCGGCCACCGAACCCGAAGAAACCAGCAGCACTTCAATTGACTGCCGCCTTAGCGCAGCCATTTGCCTAACCCAAGCCGCAATAGCCGGCTTGTTGAGGCCTCGGCCGCCATCCGTCAACAAAGAACTGCCTATTTTGACGACAATTCGCTTGGCTTTCGCAAAATCACTCCTGCTCACTTTCTTCTCGCCGATGCTGTTCCAAAAATTCCATGATGGCAAACATTAATTCTCTAGCACCATCCCCGTTAATTGCCGAGATTTTAAAGACCGGCCCCGACCAGCCAAGCTCATCAATAATTGCCTGGCAATGCTCACCCACTTCCTCATCAAGCAACCTGTCTACTTTATTGAGCACCAGCCAACGCGGCTTATGCGCCAAATCATCGCTCCATTTCTCGACTTCACGGATAATCTTGCGCGCTGCCTCAACCGGCGAATCCGAACTTTCATAAGGCTCAACATCAACCAGATGCAACAACAGGCGCGTCCGCGACAAGTGCTTGAGAAACTGCAAACCCAGCCCCGCACCTTCAGCCGCCCCTTCAATCACACCCGGAATATCGGCAATCACAAAACTGCGCAGATCATCGATCCTGACCACGCCAAGGTTAGGATGCAACGTAGTAAACGGATAATCAGCAACTTTAGGCCGAGCTGACGATACCGCCCGTATCAGACTGGATTTCCCCGCATTAGGCATGCCAAGCAAGCCGACATCGGCAATCAGCGTCAACTCCAAATGCAGCCTGCGATGCTCGCCTTCAGTACCTTTGCTGGCATATTGCGGAGCACGGTTAACACTGCTTTTAAAACGGGTATTGCCGAGACCATGAAAGCCGCCCTTGGCCACCAGCAACGTCTGGCCGACTTCGGTCAGGTCCCCCATCTCCTCGCCTGTTTCCGCATCGGAGACACGCGTGCCCAAAGGCACCTGCACATAGCAATCATCACCTTTTTTTCCCGTGCAATTGCGAGCCATGCCATTCTCGCCGCGCTGCGCCCTGTGTACTGAGTGATAGCGAAAATCAACCAGCGTATTTACATTTTCAGCCGCGACCAGATAGACACTGCCGCCATCACCGCCATCGCCGCCATCAGGCCCACCCAACGGCACATATTTCTCGCGACGGAAGCCGACCTTGCCATTGCCGCCATCACCCGCTTCTACACGAATTTCCGCCTCATCAACAAATTTCATAAATCACGCCGCCGCATTTAAAAACTTACTTACCGATAAAAACAAAAAAAGCCCCACTATTAACGAGCGGAGCTTTTTTAGACAACCATACTACCGCCCACAGTGCGGCTTGTAAGTTTTATGCAGCAACTACACTGACAAATTTACGGCCATTAGGACCTTTAACCTGAAAAAGCACTTTACCGTCAGTTGTTGCAAACAATGTATGATCTTTTCCGCAACCGACATTGTCGCCTGCATGAAAATGCGTTCCACGTTGGCGCACAATAATGCTGCCCGCCGTCACGACTTGACCGCCAAAACGTTTAACACCCAATCTTTTCGCATTAGAGTCGCGTCCGTTACGCGTACTACCGCCCGCTTTCTTATGAGCCATCTGTAACTCCTAAATATTAAGCAGAAATGCCAGTAATCTGGACTTCTGTATAGTATTGACGATGCCCCATGTGTTTCATATGGTGCTTACGTCTTCTGAATTTAATAATTTTAACTTTTTTATGCCGACCTTGAGACAAAACAGTCGCTGTCACTTTGCCGCCTTCAATGAAAGGCAGACCAACTTTAACATCGCCGCCTGACTGAACCATCAGCACTTTATCGAATTCAATGCTGTCGCCTGTTCCAAGCTCAAGTTTTTCTATTTTTAAGGTCGTACCTTCTTCTACTCGGTACTGTTTACCACCTGTTTGAATTACCGCATACATCTGCGCAAGCTCCATCAAGCATTAATCTGTTTAAAGTGAACAGACAATTTTATTTTTAAAACTAAGTCAAGTCAAATTTAAAATCAACCGACCCCTAATATTCTTGCAATAAAATAACACAAGAAGGCTATTGACACCACTATAGTTTATTCAATAGCATGGGCGATTAACTTTGTATTAAGTTATAATAGCTTAACGGCTTTGTATTTCATAGCTATCATCATGAAAAATAACCTAATCTAAACACGCAGCATTAATAATGGCATCACAATCCACATCGAACGCATCAGCGCCCATTGATTTTAATTCGATCAAGAATTTAACCATCTCTGAAGCCAAGGCGGTCGACCAGCTCATCATTAACGAGTTAAGTTCCGATGTTATCCTGATCAATCAGGTCGGCCATTATATTATCGGCAACGGCGGCAAAAGACTGCGCCCGATGCTGCTGCTGCTTGCAGCCAAAGCTTTGGGCGATGTCAATAGCAATCATCTGGTGCTCGCCGCCGTCATTGAATTCATCCATACCGCGACACTGCTGCACGATGACGTGGTTGACGATTCAGACCGCCGACGCGGCAAACAGTCTGCCAATGCGGTTTGGGGCAATGCCGCCAGCGTCCTGGTCGGTGATTACCTCTACTCCAGCGCATTTGAAATGATGGTGCGCACGGGCAATATGCGCGTTATGGAAATTCTGTCCAAAACGACAACCGCCATTGCCGAAGGCGAGGTTCTGCAGCTTTTGAACTGCAATAACCCCGAAACCACCGAAGAAAAATATCTCGAAGTCATCTCCAGAAAAACAGCCATCCTGTTCAGCGCCGCAACCCGACTGAGCGCCGTCATCTCCAATGCTTCCGAAGAAGTGGAAGAAGGCTTGGCCAGGTACGGCCAGCATCTCGGCATCGCTTTTCAACTTATCGACGATGCGCTGGATTACAAGGCCAATCAGGAGGAGTTAGGCAAGAATCTCGGCGACGACCTGGCCGAAGGCAAACCGACTTTGCCATTGATTTATGCCATTCAGCACGGCAATGACAGCGAAGCCAATATCGTGATCGATGCGGTCAAGAACGGCAATCGCGATGCCTTCAGTGAAGTTTATGCCGTCGTAAAGAGCACTAAAGCGATTGATTATACCGAGCAGCGCGCCGATGAAGAAGCGCAAAAAGCGATCGATGCATTAAGCATCCTGCCCGATTCGGAATACAAAAACGCACTGATTCTATTGGCTAAGTTTTCCGTTCAACGCAATTATTAATGCCAGAAATGGCAGGGCTGTGCTTAGCTTCTAAGCACAGCGTCGGCGCATACAGCCTATCAATCTTATAGATCAGATTTGAATTTATCGACCAGACCGGTGATACGTTCGACCCTCCGACCAACAGTCGCCACGAACACTGCCTCATCAGCTACCAGTTTGACCGTTTTTCTGGCCCGGGTGATAGCCGTGTAAAGCAATTCCTTTGTCAACACGGGATTAACCGCATCAGGCAAAGCAATCAGCACCTCCTCGAACTCGGAACCCTGGCTTTTGTGTATGGTCATCGCAAACACGGTCTCGCAATGCGGCACGCGCGCGGGCAAGTATTTTTTAACACTGCCATCGGCCCGCTGGAAAAACACCATCAGTTTTCCGCTCTGATCATGATCGGGCAGACAAATGCCGATATCGCCATTGTAAAGTTGCAAAGCAGGGTTATTCTGCGTAACCATGATTGGCCGCCCGACATACCAAAGCCCGGACACATTAATCAATTTCTGCGTGACGAGCTTTTGCTCGACCAGATGATTGATCTCGGCGACGCTGTTTTTGCCATGCCGATTGGCGCATAGCACCTGAAAGCGGCTGAAGGCGCGATAGATCTCGTCAAAGGGCGCTGCGGCCTTAACCAGCTGCAGGTAATCCGCCTGCCGCCCCGCCACATAATCGACAAGGTCCTGATCCAGTAGCGTTATATTTTTATCCCCACGCTGCAGCGCCTGCCAGGCGACATCGGCCTGTTGCTGATTTACGGCGGTCGCCAGCTTCTTGATGTTCTCGTCAAACCGGTGCGATTTCTTCAACTCCAGCGTACAGTCCGGCAAAATCGCCGTCAGATCGGCCAGCACGGCTCCCGATTCGACCGAAGCGAGCTGATCCTTATCGCCAAGCAAAATCAGGCCAGCGCCGGGCTTTAGCGCATCGACCAATTTGCTCATCAGCGCCAGATCGACCATGGACGCCTCGTCGACCACCACCAGATCATAAATCAACGGCTTGTCGGCATTATGGCGAAAATACGGAGACGGCGGCATGGCGCCCAGCAAGCGGTGCAGCGTTGTCACTTTTTCAGGGATAAGCTGCTTGACGGATTCCGCACACGGCAGCGACGCTTTGTTAGCGCCTATCGATTCCTGCAGACGCATGGCCGCCTTGCCAGTCGGCGCCGCCAAAGCGATATGCAGAGGTTCTGAGGCCAGTTCCTGCATTAAGGCCAGAATCCTGACCACCGTCGTCGTCTTGCCTGTCCCGGGCCCTCCGGTAATAATGCAAAATCCCCGCGTAAGTGCCATATTGGCGGCCTCTCGCTGCCAGTCGACCTCATCGGGCCGCGCCGGAAAATAACGGTCCAGCGCGGCGTCTAGGCCTTCTATGGATGGCTTTGCCTGTGCCATTGCCTTGATCTGTTTCGCCAGACGGCTTTCATAATCCCAATAACGATGCAGATACAGGCGGTTCTGCTCGAGCACCAGGGGCAACGACCCGGCAGTCTGGCCTGATACGGCCGCCAACCCCGAAGCCCGCACCAATGCGCAGTCGCTCTCCGCCAGTTGCATGCAGCTGTGGCCCTGGCTTTGCTCATGCGACAACTGCCTGACCAGGCTTTCAAACAGCGGCTTTTCCTCAGTGCTGAGCTTGCACCGCTGCCCCAGAAAACGGGCGAAAGCGACATCCAGCCGGCTATAGACTTTTTCCTGATCCTGCATCTTATTCTCCAAACAATGCTGCCAGGGCTTCGATCCTGACCAGCTCCGGCCGGTCCTGATAAACCCCGCTCATGGCCTGCTCAGGCTGCATGCCGCGCACAAATAAGTAACGGACGCCGCCGAAGTGACGCTCATAACTGTAATCCGGCAGGCGTTTTTGCAGATAGCGGTGCAGCACCACGGTATAAATCCAGTATTGCAGCCCATAATTATGCTCGAGCATGGCCCGGGCCAAAGTTTCATTCTCATAATCGGCAAGGCTGTTGGTCTTGTAGTCCATGATGTAATAAAGGCCGTCATGCTCGCAGACCAGGTCGATAAAACCGGTCAGATAGCCGCACATCTGCTTGCTGTTCAACGGCTGAAAAATCGGCGTATCGAGAAGAATCTTGTTGATCCGGCTGACATCGACCGGCTGCATGGACAGATAGAACGGCATCTCTTTCAGGCAGCGGCTTTCTTTCAGGTTCATCAAACAGAAAGACGCATCCGTATCGGACAGCGGCGTCATGACGACGGCTTGCAGCAACTCATCAATCAGCTCCGGCGTTTCCAGCCTGAGGCCGTAACGCTGGCAAGCCTGATTGCGCAATTTCGAGATATCCTTGCGCCGGGCCAGATCGGCAAACGCTACATTCTCCAGCAACGCGTGTACGACATTGCCGGTATGCGCGCCGCGCGGCAATGCCAGCTTGTCCTTTTCGGGCTCCAACCGCTGCGCCTCACCGGCTTTGTCTTCAGGCAACTCGGGCGCATCGTGCAGGCTTAAATTCGACAGGGCCGTATAACTGCTCATTTGCCAGCTCGTATATAACGGCCTTTTCCGTTTTTTGGGAAGCAAATCGCACGGCGCAAACCGCCGCTGATAACTGCCGACTGTCAAGCATGGCAGTTCCAGTAATCGATAGTCAAACGAGCTCGACTGGCATAAGGCGACAAATTTTGCCTGCTGCGCGGCAAAGTCGGCATCGGCAAAATCCAGCAGCCAGGCCATGGCCGAATCATTGGCGGCCCTCTCAGTCCTGACATCGGCCCAGGCGATGTAGCAGCGCGATTTGGCCCGCGTCACGGCCACGTAAAACACGCGCAGATCCTCGGCCAGCTCTTCGGCCAGCGCCAGCGCCTTGCGCCGTTCGAAATCCTTCGAGCCCAGATCGACGGTCGCTCGGCCGCTGTCATGGCATTTGATCAGCCGCGTTTCGCTGTTCAACCGGCCGCTGCGTTGCCACAGATAAGGGCAGAAAATAACCGAATACTCCAGCCCCTTGGAGCGGTGCATGGTGATGATTTTGACCGCCTCCTCGTCGCTTTCGAGCCGCAACTGCTGATCGTCGGCGCTGCTTTTGTCCTGCTCCGCCTTGGCAATGGCCGCTTGCAGCCAATCCAGCGTTTTATTGATGCCCAGATGCTCGTCGACGGCGGCCTGCTGCACCAGCTCGATCAGATGATGCAGATTGGTCAGACGCCTCTCGGCCATGACCGTGGCGGACAGATGCGTCCGGATGGCCTCCTGCGCCAGCAGATGCTGCATCATGACCATCAGGCCTTTTTGCTGCCAGTCCTGGTAATAGCCCAGAAAACGCGCCATGCGCGCATCCAGCTCCGTCTCGCTGTTGACCAGCTCATAAAGCGCCCGGCCGTCCAGGCCGAACCAGTTCAAGGCCAGCGCCTGCTTGAGCAGGGCCATTTCGCCCGGATGCGCCACAGCCTGCAACAACACATATAAATCCAGGGCTTCCTGTGAGGCAAAAACAGATTCGGTGCTGTTCAATACCGACGGCACGCCCACACTGCGCAACGCCGCCTGGTAGTCACGGGCCTGCGTATTGGTCCGCACCAGAATCGCGATATCCCTGGGTTCGAGCTTTCCGGCCATAACATCGTCATTGATTTTCCTGGCCAGCGTATAATCGCCGCTCAGCAATTGCAGAATTTCATTGACGGCCGCGTTTCTGATCTCGTCGGCCGCCTTGCCGGCGGTCCAGTAGCCCGATTTGGCATCGCTTGGCGGCAACTGCCACAACACCATCGGCGCGAGCGCGCGGTCGGCCTGATACAGCGTCCGTTCAGCCGCCGGCACGGCCGCCGCTACGGCATTAAACGTCAGATCCTGGAGCAGAAATGCCCGCTCGCGCTTGAACAACGTGTTTACGGCATCGACCAGCTCGGGGTGCGAACGCCAGTTCTTACCCAGCGTGAACTGATGCCGAGCCTGTTTTTGCGCCGCCAGATAGGAGTAAATATCGGCGCCGCGGAATTTGTAGATCGCCTGCTTGGGATCGCCGATCAGATACAGGTAATGATCAGGCGATGCAAACAGCGACGAGAAAATAAACCATTGGTCCTGATCGGTATCCTGGAATTCATCGATCAACGCGACTTTGAAGCGTTGCCGGAGTTCGGCGATCAGCAGTTCGCCCTTGTCGCCGCGCAGGGCTTCCGACAGGCGCGTGATCAGATCATCGAACGACATGACGTTCATCTGCCGCAGCCGCTTGTCCAGTTCCAGGTGCAAGGTTTCCAGCAGGCTCCGGCGCAAAGCCAAGGTAATAGCGCCCTGCGCTTCGGCCAGCGCATCGAAAGGCGCGGTATCGATCGCCAGATCAGCCAGATAGCCGGCCTTCTTATCGCCTCTTAGCTTGCGGCCGTCCAGCCCTTCCATGAGCCCGTCTTCGGTCAGAACAGCCAGAGTCTCGGCATCGGGCAGCTGCGCCGTCCTGCCGTGCAGCCAATCGCTGAGCGCCTGGATATGCTGTTCAAAGCTGTCGCAATAACTCGGCTTGAACTTGCCGTCGGCAAAGCTGTTCCTCAGCGACTCTACACAAGCATCCAGCGCTTCCCTGACTGAGGCCGCCAACTGCCTTAATTCGGCCAACTGGCTGTCCAGACAAGAGCCTGGAGGATAAACATCGACATGGGCCGGAATGAAATCGACGCTGGCCAGCAGCTCGTGCGGGGTTTTATAGTCCGCCGTCAGCACCGAAACCTCCCAGGCCGAGCGGTTATAAATCTGCCGTCGCCAGAAATCGTCCGCGCAGGCTTGCTTGATGTCGGCCAGATCGCTGGTCAACTCGGCATCGAACAGCTGCCCGCTTTCCAGCGCATGCTCTTTCAAGATGCGCTGGCAGAAACTATGGATCGTGAAGATGCCGGCCTGATCGATATCCAGCAATGCCCGTTCCAGGCGCTGTCTAACCAGTTCAGGCTCTATGTCGAGATTATCCAGCCACGCGACCACATTGCTGTCCACGTCATCAAGGCGTCCGTCCAGCACCCGTTTGGCTTCGGCCAGCCTGGCCCGCACACGCGATTTCAGCTCCTCAGTCGCCGCCTTGGTAAAGGTCACGACCAGCAACTCCTCGATCTTCATGTCCTGCTCGACGACAAAACGCAGCACCAGCATGGCGATGGCATAGGTCTTGCCGGTCCCGGCGCTGGCTTCTATCAGATTGACGCCTTTGAGCAGTTCGGTTTGCACCGGGTTGAAATCATGCATTTTCATTATCCGATAATCACTGGCCATGCGTTGCTGCCCAGACATCCTGCAGCAGCGCCTGGCATTGCCGCTCGAACGATTCGCCCAGCACCCGCGCTATATCGTCGGCATTGCGGTAAAGCCTTCTGAGCTCCGGCTCATACGGCTGTTCAACGGCTCGGGCCAGCTGCTCCATGGCGGTATCGAGCGCCGACTTCGTTGCGCGGCTGCCGGCATTGAGCTTATGCGCCTGCCTGACATAGGCCAGCGCCGGCTCGACAAAGAACGCATCGGGCTGCTGCTGGCCCAGCCGGTAAATCTCTATCAGTTCGGGCAGGTATTCGGGCTGGCAATGCTCGGGCAGAAACAGCAGATCTTCATCGGTGCTGAACAGACAGGTCGCCTGCGGCTCCAGGCGGTTGATGACCAGATGATGCAGCCAGGCGTTGATGAAGTCCTTGCCTTTCAGATCGGCGTAACGATAGAACAGGCTGCCGTTTTGATAGCGGTTGCCCAATTTGCCGATCAGGCGATAGCTGCCGACTTTGATGTCGACGGGCAGATCGTCCAATGCCGGGCCCAGATTTTTCTGCTCGATGCGCTGGACGAATTCGGCGATCAATTTCTGCTGCCGTTCAAACTCGAGCTCGCCCGGACTGCCGGCCAGCCAGCGGCCCTGTGCCTGCAGTTTTTTCAGCGATATGGAAGTACCGCTTAGCTGCTGCCGTATCCAACCATGATGGATGGCGTAGCCGTCCAGTTTGCCGATCTCAAAGGGTTCGCGCTCTTCGGCCTTGGCCTCCATGCCGCCAAAGCGCAGATCCAGCTGCTGCCGCAGGAAATAGCGCTGCGGATGCAGGAAGAAGGCAAACAATTCGCTCAGATCAATGCGTTCATTGGCTTCGATCTCGATAGCGCCCTGCCACCATAATTGCGGCTCCTGCCTGGTCGCCGACAGGGCCTTGGCCGTTGCGCAATCCGTCGCCGAAAAGCTGAACAGTTCCGATACTCCGTCGAAATAGCGCGGGCTGAACGGCTGCAAGGGATGCCTGATTACCAGCCCGGTCAGACCGTAACTGTCCTCGAGCACGTCGAGCAGTTCGCTGATGATGACGGACGGCGGAATGGCATCGTTCTGGCTGATCGACTGGCCGATATAGGTCATGATCAGGCGCTGGCGCGTCGACAGCAGGATTTCCAGAAACTGATAGCGGTCATCAGCCCTTCGCGAGCGGTCGCCCTTGCGGAAATGCCGGCCGAGCAGATCGAAAGTCGGGGCGCGGTCGACTTTGGGGAATTCGCCGTCATTCATGCCCAGCAGCGCAATGACCTTGAAAGGAATCGAGCGCATAGGCAGCATCGAGCAGAACGTCAACTGGCCGCGCAAAAAGCCGTGCGAGGATTTGCGCTCGGAAATCGTGCCTTCCAGCCAGCTGATAATGACTTGCAGTTCGACATCGTCATTATGGACGGCCGCCACATCGGCCGATAATTCGATCAGCAGCTCGTTAAGCTGCTGGCGCTCAACCGTATCGGCGCCCTGCAGCAGCTGATCGGCATAATAATAAAGCTGCGCGCTCCAGGCTTTCAGCGTTTTAGCCTGCTTCAGTTCCGAGCTGGCCTGAAACGCCAGCTGCATGAATTCGCACAGGCCGCCCAACGCCTGCGCCGATGAGCCTTCGATATCGCAGTAAGGCAGCACTTCATCGATGAAATCGTCATCGCTGCCGACCGCATAGCCCATTAATAACCGGTCCAGCGCCGCCTGCCAGGTGTTGCCGCCCAGCTCGGGCAATCCCAACTCCCGCCGGTGGCTGGCCGACTTGCCCCAGCGCACTTCCGTGGCGCGCACCCAATGCTTTATCAGCTCCAGATCGGTCTCGGACAGGCTGAAGCCCGAATAGACCGCCGGCTGTTCCAGCAGGTCCAGCACGCTTTGCCAGCCGAAACGGCTCTGGCTCAAGCTCAGGAAGCGGATAAAGGCTTCCAGGGCATTATTGCTCACGCGCAGGCTGCGGTCGGCGATGGCGTGCTGAATGTCGTCGAAGACGGCGGCGATGAACGGCTCATAGGCTTGAATGTCGGGGGCCATGACCACGATATCGCGCAGTTCCAGCGTCGGGTCCTGTTCCAGCGCCAGCAGCAGCTCGTTTCTCAGGACCTCGACCTCGCGCATACGCGAATGGCAGGCATGGATACGGATCGAGTCGTCTTTCTGCAGCGCCCGCTTTTCCGGCGCATTATTCAGGATATCGTTCTGCAACTGCTGCAGATTTGAGTGGACTTCGTTCAGCTCAAAGCTGGCCGGCTCGAAATCGAACTGCACCTGTTCCAGAATCATGTCCTGGAGCTCGCGGCCCTGCTGACCCAGCGTTGACAGCAACGGGTGCCCGGTGAACGTTTCCGCTCCGACGCGCTGACGCCTGCTTTCGATATCGGCCCAATACTCCCGTGCCGGATTCAGCAGAAAGAAATGCACATCGCAATGCCTGGATAGCGCCTGCAGATAGCTCAGGAACAAAGGCGGCATGGTATTGACGCCGAACACGGACACGCGCTCGGGCACGGCATCGCCGAAAGCGCCTTCCCCGGCTTTGTTCAAACGCTCGATCACATCCAGCCACAGCGAACCGCGGTGCCTGACGCCGATCTGACCGGTGACGAGCAGCCAGAGCGCCCGCTGCCATCGCTCGGTTTCGGATTGGTAAAGCAGTTGCCCCTGGTGCCAGAGTTCCAGCATGTCGGGCCGCATCATCTGATACTGGTCGAAAATCTGCGCCAGCTGCTGCGCCAGCTGATAACGCTTGACGGCAAGATTCTCGCCGGTCAGATACTGCTTTAACGCCTTGAATTCATGCCCAAAGGAATCTTCTTGTAATCGCCGCAGCAGAGCCTCAAACCGCCAGAGCATGACATTCCGCTCGAAAACCGTATCATTGAGCGACAGGTTGACCTTTTGGGCCAAGGAGCTGAAAAAGCGGTTCGGAAACAGAAACTCATAGTTGCCCCAGACCTTGAATTCAGTCGCCAGCTGCTGCGATAACCAGCGTTCCATGCCCTGGCTCTGGATCAGAAAAACTTCCTTGGCAAAAGGCGATGACAGCGGCGCGTTTCCGATCACGGCGCTCAGATGCGCCATCAGATTCTCGGTTTTATTGGAGCTGTGCAGGATGAACATGGGAATTTTTACCAGTCATGAATCCCGGCCATTATACACAGACTGAGCCATATTCTGACTGTAAAACCGCCTTGCCATCGACGCAATCAGATGGTGGTCTTTCGCGTAAGGCTTGACGCAGCAGATCTCATCGAATCTGCCCGACTTGACTCATCCTGCCGGTCTAGGGAAACCGGCCATAATGGCAACCGGCGAGGATGAGTAAAATGAATTCTGAGTGTTGCAGGACAACAAAATTTGCCCGCGCATCAGCTTAAGATATAAAACCACGAAGAACACAAAGAAAAACTTCGTGTTCTTCGTGCTTAATTGACCTGCATTTTATAAGCCGAACAGCCGGCTAATCTTTCAAATTAACCAGCCCCTCGAGCAGAAGGCGTACTTTCTGTTGAATGATGCGCGTGTTTTCAGGCCCCATGCGCAGCATTTGCTTGTGCACGGGACTGGCGTTTTCCAGCTCGCTGTCGGCGTATTTGTAAAGCACCCCGGGCTGTACAAGGGGAATCGGCGCGTCTATGACTGGCGCCGCCAGGATTTCCGCCCCGGCCTTGGCAAGGATGTCTTCCAGCTTGTATTCCGCAGGATAGCCGAACTCGGCAAAGACCTGTACGAATAGCGGCCTGAATTTCTTGTAAACGGCCAGCGCCGCCTCGACGTCCAGCGCATTGATCGCCGCCGCCAGCTTGTCATAGCGCTGATAGCTTTGCCGGCTCATGAACAGGTTCGCATCGGGAGCAAACCGCTCGCCTGGCTTGAGGAAACGCATATGCTTTTCAAGCCGCAAGCCCTGCGAGAAATCGTTGGCGATCGTGACATATTTTCTGATCAGCTGGTCGGTATTGAGCCATTCGGCAAGCCCCGGCGAAATCCTGATCATGTCCTCGCGTATCTGTCCGTCGCTATTGGCAAGATCCGGCAGGATAACCCCTTTTCCCTGTTGGGACTCTTCGGCAATGTCCGGCACGATGTCGGCATCGGGCGCCTCCATATCCGGCCCTGTCGGAATCGGCGCCTTTTGCGTATCTGTCTTGGTATCGGAAACCGGCGGCAGCGCCAAAGGTTGCGTTTGCGTTTGCGGCTCAGTAATATCGGCAGGTTGCTGCAGATTGAAATAAAACCAGCCCATGCCTACAGCGATAATCAAAACAAGCACCAGCCAGATCAGAATGTTGCTGGATTTTTTTGGTTTAGTTTGGCCGTATCGCCCCATAGTTAAGACCTTCTTTCAGTTGTGGGTTAGAATAATTGACAATTTTTTTAAAGTGCCCAAGAAGTCAGAATCGTGTATCAACAATACTTTCATTTCAGTGAATTACCGTTCTCGATAGCGCCTGATCCGCACTTCATGTTCATGAGCGCGCGCCATCAGGAAGGTCTGGCGCACCTGCTTTACGGCATCAACATGGGCGGCGGTTTCGTGGCCCTGACCGGCGAAGTCGGCACCGGCAAAACCACGCTGTGCCGCTGCCTGCTGCAGCAGTTGCCCGCCAATGTCGATATCGCCTTGATCTTAAACCCAAAACTCAATGCCGTCGAATTATTGGCCACGATCTGTGACGAGCTGAGCATCGGCTACGACAAAAACCGGCAAACGCTGAAAGACTTCATCGACAAGATCAATCAATACCTGCTCACCGCCTATGCCAACGGCAGGCGCACCGTATTGCTGATCGATGAAGCCCAGAACCTGAGCCTGGAAGTTCTGGAGCAGGTCCGGCTGCTGACCAACTTGGAAACCAGCAAGACCAAGCTGCTGCAAATCATTCTGGTCGGCCAGCCCGAACTGAAGCAGTTGCTGAGCCAGAAGGACTTGCGCCAGCTCAACCAGCGCATTACAGCCCGTTATCATTTACTGCCGCTGTCGCTTGATGAAACACGGGCCTATATTCATCATCGCCTGGCCGTCTGCAACGGCAACCCCGACCTTTTCAAGGACCGCGCCGTTCGCAAAATCTATCAATTTTCCTCAGGTATTCCCAGGCTCATCAATATTCTCTGCGATCGCGCCTTGCTCGGCGCCTACGCGACCAATGCCCATGCCATTACGCCCGACATCATTGCGCGGGCGGCCCAGGAGACGCTGGCGCTCGAAAGCCCTCATCGCCAAGCTAAAAAAGCAGCGATAGCGCTGGCGCTTTTCAGCAGCATTGCCGCAGGCATTTATTTTTTCAGCCAGCATCAACCTGCAGACCATCAGGTCAAGCTCGTATTATCAGGCCAATCTCCGGCGCCGGCTTCAAAGCCGGCCATAAAAAGCCCGCAACCGGCGCCCAAACCTGAACCTGTTGCGCCGAAAGCCGAAATGAAGACTTTTAACGCCTGGCTTGAAGATCCGGCGCTGTCGCTGAACTCAGCCATGATCCAGGCGCTCAAAGCCTGGAAAAAAGCCGTGCCGACCGATAACCGGGCCGATTGCCATTATATGGAAACGGTGGGCCTTCGCTGTCTGTTCGACAAGGCCAACTGGAAGGATATACTGGAACTTGACCGCCCTGCTATTTTGGAGTTCTCGTTAGCCAACGAGCAAAAACGCTATGCATTGCTGACCGGTGTCCACAAGGGCCAGCCGGTCATCCGCTTTAATGACGATTTGACGTTTCCGCTGGCCGATGTACTGAGCCTATGGGACGGCTATTATCTGATGCTCTGGCAGCCGCCGCGTCCGGATATGGCGGACATCGTCCCGCAGCATACGTCGGCCAACGTGCTCTGGCTTCGCCAGCAGTTAAGCACCGTAACGGGAACCCGCACCAGTGTTAATGAGCCGATGTTCTTTGATGAGGCGCTTAAAAAGCAGGTGATTGACTTTCAGCGCCTGCATCATTTGACGGCTGACGGCATAGCGGGTGCCCGCACCCTGATTCACCTGGACAACAGCATCGGCGCCAAAGACTCGCCACACTTGGAGATCATGGATTAATATGTCTTATATCTTGAATGCACTGCGAAAATCAGAGCGGGAACGGCAGGCCATCGAACCCGATACAGTAGCGAATAGAATCCTTATTCCCCAGCCGCCGCAACATCAGCGCTCCACCAAACTGATCGCCGCACTGATCATAAGCAACCTGATTATTCTGGCTTATTTCCTCTGGTTCACGCAAAAAACACAACCTGTCGCCACCCTGCCGCCAGCCGATACGCAGTCCGCTGCGCCTATAGTTAAGCCGTCCGTAGCACCGCCGGCTGAAATAATGACGCCCAAGCCCGAAGCCAGACTGCCTGAACCTAAAAACGCATCGATTGCCGAAATCATCGAAGCCAGAACTGTGCCGGCCTCTCAGCCTCCGGCCAAGCCTGTTGTCGCCAACAAACCAGCCATTGAGCCTGTTAAACCGGCGGTTGCGCCGCCGAGGCCGGCCCCGCAAAAAGCCGAACCGGTCAAAAACGCAGTCATTAAACCTGAGCCGTTGCCTGCCATAACCGATAAACCGGCGCCTGTAAAACCGATCGAGCCCATCGTGGCTGCTGTTGCAAAACCGGCCCCGGCCGCGCTGCCGGCAAAGGACGACCTGCCTTTCTTGAATGAGCTGCCTGCCGAATTCCGTCGCACGGTGCCTAAGCTGCCTATCAATGTCTTTGTCTATTCACCGGCGCCTGCCGAACGTTTTGTCATGATCGACATGGTCAAATATACGCCGGGCCAACTCATCAAAGACCAGCTGGAGCTCAAGGATATACGGCCCGACAGCCTTGTCGTCAGTTACGACAATCGCCTGTTCAAAATCAAGCGTCCTTAAGACTTAACGCCTGTTTCGGATGCGCCTTTCTCTGGCGCCTCCAACAATGCATACTGCAAGGTACGGATTCATTCGCACCTGAACCGCCCTGCCTCAGGCTTTGGCAGCCCTTTCAAGTAAAGCCCTGTTAAAGCCTCTGTCACAAAACTTTAAACAAACCTTCATTTCTTTGTCACAAAAGAGTTTTAGTCTTTGCCCCGAAGGCAGGAATTAATTCAAAAGGAAAATCCGCGATCGTTCGGCTCTACGCCGACCGCGGCCGACTTTTGCAAAACGCCGAGAGGACAAGAAAATGAAACTGCTCTATTCGATACATAAGTACGATGTGTTCATGCTTATCTGGCTGATTAATGTCAAAATGCACGGCTCATTGGCAAAATTCAGCCGGTACGTTTCAAAGACCGGCGATGGGCCGCTGTATCTGTTGATCGCCGGGTTGCTGTATTGGCGACAAGGTATTGAAAGTCCTCTGCTCCAGGCTATTTTGCTGGGCTTCCTGCTCGAGAGGCCAATCTATTTCATACTCAAGAACAGCCTCAAACGCAACCGTCCGGCTGCCGCACTGCAAAACTTCCGTAGCGTCATCACGCCGTCCGATCAATTCAGCTTCCCGTCCGGCCATACTTCGGCTGCCTTCATGATGGCGACGCTGATCGGCTATTTTTTTCCCGCTCTCATGATTCCGCTTTATTGCTGGGCGGCACTGATTGGTTTCTCGCGCGTCGTGCTAGGCGTTCACTTCCCGACCGACACGCTGGTCGGCGCCATGCTGGGCATCAGCACGGCGCTTTTCAGTCTGGGGCAAATTATTCCATGAGAATTTTCTATGGGGTACAGGGCACCGGTAACGGCCACATCACTCGCGCACGCGTCATGGCGAAGGAACTTTATGCGGCCGGCATGGAGGTTAGTTTTCAGTTTACCGGCCGTCCTGCCGATAAATATTTCGAAATGGCGATATTCAACGACTATCAGGTGCGTACCGGCCTGACCTTTAATACCGACAAGGGCCAGGTCAATTACCTGAAGACCGCTTGCAAAGCCAAACCGCTGACTTTCATCAAGGACGTCGCTTCACTGGATTTGAGCGCTTACGACCTGGTGATCAGCGATTTTGAGCCGGTTACCGCCTGGGCGGCAAAAAAACAAAAAAAGACCGTTTTGGGTATCGGCCATCAATATGCGTTCAACCACAAAATCCCCAAAGCGGGTTCCAACCCTATCGCCAAAGAGATCCTAAAATATTTCGCGCCGGCCGATGTCGGCGTCGGCCTGCATTGGCACCATTTTGATCAACCCATTCTGCCTCCCATCATCGACACGACCGGGACGCCCGCCAATACCATCAAGAATAAAATTATTGTTTATCTGCCTTTTGAAGACCAGCGCGAAGTCATCAGGCTATTGTCGCCTTTCAAACAGTTTATCTTTCATGTCTATGCGCCGGAAACCGTGCAGTCTGAATTCGACCATATCACCTGCCATCCGCTCTCCCGCGAAGGCTTTCAGAAGAATTTACAGGATTGCGCCGGCATCATCAGCAATGCCGGCTTTGAACTCGCCAGCGAATCGCTGAGGCTGGGCAAAAAGATTCTGGCGAAACCGCTGCACGCGCAAATGGAGCAGATCTCCAATGCCGCCGCCTTGCAGCAGCTGGGCTACGGCTATGTCATGAACGATATGGACCCGGCGGTAATTGAGCGCTGGCTGCATGATGATCATGCCGTCCAGGTCACTTATCCCAATACCGCCAGGATACTGGTTCAATGGATTCAGGACGGCATGCCGGAAATGAACAAGGCCTTTGTCGATGCCGTCTGGAACAAGGTGGAAGTGCTGCAGACTCAATTGAGATAAAGCCTGCCTGATTTCAATCGCTTCGTTTCAGCTACTTAACGATCAGGCTGTTATTGACCATTTTAACGCCGCTTACCGCTCTCGCCCGCTCAACTGCTTTGTTAGCGGCTTTTTCGGAATCGACAAAACCGCTCAGTTGTACGACCCCTTTAAATGTCTTCACGTTAATATCCAGCACTTCCAGGCTTGGATCATTGAATATGGCCGTTTTTACTTTGGTCGTAAGCACAGAATCGTCAAGATATTCGCCGGTACTTTCATGCCTTCTGCTTCCCGCACAGCCGGCAAGCGACAACACCAATAATACAACTGATAAAAAACGTATTATCAAACTGAATTGATTCATCATATATTTATATAACGTCGATAAATAGATAGGGTTTTAGCCGTTAATTATAACCCGCATTAATTAAGATATTATTTCATATACTATAAAAATATCGCCCAGCGTTTCATTTCCATGTTTTTCATAAATGAGCCGGAAATTTTAATTAGGCTTATTGTCTCTGTAAAAAGCATATTTTAATAAAAACAAATCTTACGGCCTTTAAACTATTTTTAACCATGGAATCCCTCGACAAACGCCACTCCGAGCAGTTTCTTCAGCAGCACCTGCAGCGCGTCATCACTTTGCTGGAAAAACAGCATCGGGAAGAATCATTGGTGCAAAAAGGCCCCGCAAGCCGGCAGGCGTTGGTCGAGATCGCCCGGCACAAGCAGCAGCAGGCCCTTTTACAGGAAGCGTTTGCCCAGCTTCATCCAGCCGATATCGCCTATATTCTTGAGTCGCTGCCGCTGGATCAGCGCCGTACAGCCTGGAACGCTATCAGAACCGATATTGACGGGCAGGTGCTGCTGGAAGTCTCCGATGCGGTGCGGCAAACGCTGATTGCCGACATGGGGCCTGAAGAGCTGGCCGTCGTCGCCGGCAAGCTGGAAAGCGACGAGATCGCGGACCTGGCTGCCGACCTGCCTCAAAATACCATACAGCGCATTCTGAAGTCCCTTAATCGCAAAAAACGCAAGGATCTGGATGCGGTTCTGGCCTGCCGGGAAGATCAAGTCGGCTCGCGCATGGATTTTGGCACAATCAAGATCCGGGACGACCTGACCCTGAAAGCCATAGCCGACTATATCCGCAAGCGCAGCAAACTGCCGGGCCATACCGACAAATTGTTCGTCGTGGACCAAAGCAATAAAATAAAAGGCGTTTTGCCGCTGCAGCGATTGTTGACCCATCCGCCCAGCCAGCAAGTAGCGGACATTATGGTGACTGATTTTATCGCTTTTTCAGTCGATCAAAATCTCACCGAAGCCGCCCGGGCTTTCGAACGTTACGACCTTATCTCGGCGCCGGTCGTCGACCATGAAGACCGATTGCTGGGCCGGCTTTGCGTCGACAGCATCGTCGATTATATCCGCGAGGAAACGGACGAAGACCTGCTGATTCAGGCCGGCGTCGAGGAAGAGGAGGATATATTTTCCAGTGTCTGGAAGAGCGCCAAAAACCGCTGGGGCTGGCTGCTGATCAATATCGCCACGGCCTTTGCCGCAACGCGCATCATCGGCCTATTCGAAGACACGATTCTGCATCTGGTGGCGCTGGCCTCGCTGATGCCGATCATCGCCTCGACGGGCGGCAATACCGGCAACCAGACCAGCATGCTGATCATCCGCTCGCTGGCGCTTGGGCAGATTACCCGGGCCAATGTCCGTCACCTGATCATGAAGGAACTGAGCCTCGCCATCCTGAACGGCACGCTGCTGGGCAGCCTGGTCGGCGGGCTGGTCTGGCTGTTCTATCAGAATCAGGACCTTGCCCTGGTCATGGGCCTCGCCATGTTCATCAACCTGCAAGTCGCCGTCTTCGTCGGCCTCGGCATCCCTTTGCTGCGCCACAAGTTCGATAAGGATCCCGCGGTCGGCACCAGCGTCATGCTTACTTTCATCACCGATGCCATGGGTTTTTTTATTTTTCTGGGACTGGCCAGCGCGTTTTTGCTGGACCGGTCTTGAGGCGGACTCCCAGCGATTCCAAAGTCGCCTTTGTTATTTCTATACTTTTCCGACCAGATCGGCGACCACGTCATGCAGGCCGCCGGTCACGGCGGCCAGAAACCCGTAATCCAGGCGTTCGATGGTATCCTTGGACTTATGGTAATAAGGATAGCGCAACGGGGCTGTATCCGTGACCATGATCGCCGGATAGTCCTCCTTCCAGAAGGACCAGTGGTCCGAACTCCAGGCGCCGGGAAAATTGGACGGCAGCGTGAACGTTTCGCAAGGAACCGGCGAATTTCGCCGGAACGACTGCGCGGCGTCAGCAAGGAGTTCACGCGAACGGCGATTGCCGACCAGCGCGATGAAATTGCCGCGGGCCGGTGCCAGCAGTCCGAACAGCGACAGATGCTGGCTACCGAACTTTTCGGACCGGTAGGCGATTGTTTCAAGGCAGATCATCCCGACCACGCTCTCGCCGCGCTCGCGGCAGCGCGCGGCGTACACCCGGCTGCCCATCTGCCGGGTCCGCAGGAACGGTTTCTCTTCATTGGTGAAGGCGACAAAGCGCAGCGTACGGCCGATCGTCTCATGCGCGAACGCACGGGCCAGCGCGAGCAGCGCGGCGATGCCGGAACCGTTGTCGTTAGCCCCCGGTGATCGGCGATGCGTATCATAGTGCGCCCCCACAATAATCACCTCTTCCGGAGCAATAATGCCGCGCACTTCGACTTCGATATTGGCGAACAACCTCCCTTTCGCCTCGTACTCCTGCCGCGCGGGAGTATAGCCCGCTTCGCGCAGCCATTGTTCAATGAGTCCTGCGGCCTCAACCAGCTGCGGATAATGGTAGACGTTGCGCGCACCGATATCACGGGCCAGCCGCCCGATGTCTTCGCGCAGTCTTACAATGTACGGATCTGATGCCGTCATGTCAGAAGTCCCTCCTAGTGAAGTACAGTGCGCCCATTGGCAATCAATGCTCGGCGCCCTATGAATGCTTGTTCTCCCAATAATAAGAGCGTCTACCGAGTTTAATGAAAGTTTTTAAATCCCACGGTAGCCCGAAGTGATCGGATAGCGCCTATCGCGGCCGAACGCTCTGGGCGTGATTCGGATGCAGGGCGGCGACTGCCGGCGTTTGTACTCGTTTCTGTCGACCAGGCGTATGGCCCTCTCGACATCCTCGCGCCTGAAACCGGCCGCGACAATCTCTTCAGCCGACTGATCCTGTTCCACGTACCGCTCCAGTATCGGGTCCAGCACGTTATACGGCGGCAGGGAATCTTCATCGATCTGATCGGGCGCCAGCTCGGCCGACGGCGGCCGGGTGAGCACGCGCTCCGGAATCACTTTAGACAGCGAATTGCGATAGTGCGCCAGCTCGTAGACCAGCAATTTCGGCACATCCTTGATCGGCGCAAAGCCGCCGGCCATATCGCCGTACAAGGTCGCATAGCCGACGCTCATTTCGCTTTTATTGCCGGTCGTCAGCAGCAGTTTGCCCGACTTGTTGGACATCGCCATCAGAATCACGCCGCGGCAGCGCGCCTGGATGTTCTCTTCGGTCGTGTCCTTGGCCGTGCCGGCGAACACACCGGCCAGCATGTCCGTGAAGGCGCTGACGGCCGGCTCTATCGGGATCGTATGGTATTTGACGCCCAAAGCTTCAGCCTCCAGCGCCGCATCTTCAAGGCTCATGGCCTGCGTATAGCGCGACGGCATCAGCACGGCTTCCACTTTGTCGGCCCCCAGCGCATCGACGGCCAAAGCCAGCACCAGCGCCGAATCGATGCCGCCTGACAAGCCCAGGATGGCGCCCTGAAAGCCGTTCTTCGCGACATAATCCTTGATACCCAGCACCAGGGCCCGGTATTCGCTGGAGACCTCGTTGTACAGCGGCGCGCAAGTGCTTTTCATCGGTCTGTTGCCTTCAAATTCGACCACACTAACCTGCTCGCTGAACTCCTCGGCCCGGAATACGACTTCGCCGCTGCTGTCGACCACAAACGAAGCACCGTCGAAGATCAGTTCATCCTGTCCGCCGACCTGGTTGACATAGGCCAGCGGCAGCTGCAGCGCCTTAACCTGATTGACGATGATGTCTTCGCGCTCATGGATCTTGCCGGCATGGAAAGGCGAGGCATTCAGGGTCAGGACCAGTTCGGCGCCGGCGTCTCTGTTCCGGGCCAGAATGCCGGGATGCCAGATGTCTTCGCAAATTGTGATGCCGATCGTGATGCCTTTTAACGTAAACAGAGCGGTCTGATCGCCTTCGAAGAAATAGCGCTTTTCATCGAACACGCCGTAGTTGGGCAGGGCATTCTTTCGGTAGCGGACCAGAACGGCGCCATCGCGCAGCACGGCCGCGCTGTTGTAGAGCTTGCCCTGATAGTTGTCGGGAAAGCCCAGCACGACATCGATGCCAGCCACTTGCGCGGCAATGCGCTCGACCGCGCGGGCCGCATGCGCGATAAAATCCGGCCGCAGCAACAGATCCTCGGGCGGGTAACCGGTCACGGACAGCTCGGGAAAGACGATCAGGTCGGCCTGCAGCCGGTCCCGGGCATGAATGGCCGTTTCGATAATCTTGGCGGCATTGGCATCGATACCGCCGACCAGTGGGTTGATTTGAGCAAGCGCTATTTTTAAAGACATGTATGGATTAACAATAACTGAGGTTGAATATTTGGCTGCAAAAACGGAAGATATCTGTAGACGTACAAAATCCGGCCTATAGACTGATCATAACAAAACCTTATTTGGCAATGACACCGGTTTCTGATTTAACCTCCTGATGCACCGGCACACGCCTTTGCAATGCAATCAGAAACAATCCGCCTCCGCCGGCAGCCAGCAGATGTTTGAGCGAATGCCCGCTGAAAAAGCGCAGGTGCTCGTAGATAAAGGTATCGCCCGTTTCCGCCAGTTTGGCCGCAACATAGACGCCGACGATGCCCCACAAATAACCCTTGCCGGAAAGCCGCGGCTGACAGAAGATCAGCATGACCGGAATCAGCAGCATGGGCAGAAACTGAACCAAGCCGTAAAAGCGCAAATCGCCGAGTCCCTGCCGTTCGCTCCAATGCCAGTAAATTACCGATGCCATGCCAATCAGAACCAGCGGATAGAGCAGCCGCCTGCCCCATTCAATGGATAGGAATTCGCCGACGATGGCTGAAAACAGCGCCATAAAAGCTATCGTCATCGGCAGCCTGTCCCAGACCAGCGTCCCGTTGTCAGGATTTAAGTGGTAATAGCCCGATCCCAAACCGGTCAGGCCGACGCCAATGAAAAACATCAAATAAGCCGGACGCAATTGCGGCAAGCCGCCCTCAAGCCGGCTAACCGTGACCCGCCGTATGCCCATCAAACCGACGATCAAAAAAGGCAGGCTGGTCATGACATTCCAGAAGTTGGGAATGCCCAGAATCTGCTTCCGATCGCCGAAATCATGATAATTCAGATCCTGCGGTATCTTCGGCACCAGCATGAACACCGCAATCAACACGATAATAGTGAACAGAACGATAAAGTTTCGGACCGATCGGCTCATAAGCTGTCCTTCGCGTATTGCACTACCTATTGTCCATCAGGCCGTTATTGCAAACAGCGCTGCATCGCCACGCCGATATCGGCCGGCGAATTGACGACTTCAATGCCGGCCGCCTTAAGCGCGGCGATTTTGCCTGCGGCCGTGCCCTTGCCGCCCGTGATGATGGCGCCGGCGTGGCCCATGCGCTTGCCGGGCGGCGCTGTCTGCCCCGCGATATAGGATACGACCGGCTTGGTGACATGGGCCTTGATATAATCAGCCGCATCCTCTTCCTCGCCGCCGCCGATCTCCCCGACCATGACGATGCCGCGGGTCTGATCGTCCTGCTGGAAACGGCTGAGCACGTCGATAAAGTTCATGCCGTGAATGGGATCGCCGCCTATGCCGACACAGGTGCTCTGCCCCAGCCCCTGTTTGGTCGTCTGGTTGACGGCCTCATAAGTCAGGGTGCCGGAGCGCGAGACGATGCCGATGGCGCCCGGCAGATGGATATGGCCCGGCATGATGCCGATCTTGCATTGGCCCGGCGTAATGACGCCCGGACAATTCGGCCCGATCAGCAAGGCATCGGTGCCGGCCATGGCGGCCTTGACGCGCAGCATATGCAATACCGGAATGCCTTCCGTGATGCAGACGATGATCCTGATGCCGGCATCGACGGCTTCCAGAATAGCGTCGGCCGCGTAAAAAGGCGGCACATAGATCATGGTTGCATCGGCGCCGGTCTGCCTGACGGCGTCCTCGACGGTATCGAAAACCGGCAGGCCCAGATGCGTATCGCCGCCGCGGCCCGGCGTCACGCCGCCCACCAGTTGCGTGCCGTACGCCAGCGTCTGTTCGGAATGGAACGTGCCCTGCTTGCCGGTAAAGCCCTGGCAAATCACTTTGGTATTTTTGTCGATCAAAATGCTCATGCGGCCTCCGCTAAGGCGACAACTTGCGCTGCGGCGGTCGCCAGGTCTGTTTCTGCAATCAAATTCAGGCCGGAATCGGCCAATAGCTGGCGCCCCGCCTCGGCATTGGTGCCTTCCAGCCGGACCACGACCGGCACCGTCACGTGCACCTCTTTAACCGCCGCCAGAATGCCGCGCGCGATAATGTCGCACTGCACGATGCCGCCGAAGATATTGATCAGTATGGCTTTCACCTTGTCGTCGGACAGTATCAGCTTGAACGCTTCGGCGACTCTTTCCGGCGTCGTGCCGCCGCCGACGTCGAGAAAATTGGCCGGTGCGCCGCCGTTCAGCTTCACCAGGTCCATCGTCGCCATAGCGAGACCGGCGCCATTGACCATGCAGCCGATAGTGCCGTCCAGCGTGATGTAATTGAGCCCGTATTGCTGCGCCTTGTTTTCTTTCCGGTCTTCCTGGCCCGGATCGCGCATGTCCAGAATGTCAGGGTGCATGGCGACGGCGTTGTCGTCGAAATTAATCTTGGCATCCAGCGCCAGCAACTGGCCCTGCTCGGTCAGTATCAGGGGATTGATTTCAATCTGGCTGGCGTCTTTAGCCAGCAACAGCTGATACATGCCGCGCATGATCGCTTCCAGCGCCTTGATCTGCTCGCCGGCCAGTTGCAGGGCGAAGGCGATTTTCCGGCACTGATAGCTTTGCAGGCCCGCTGCCGGATGGATTTGCAGCGAGATGATCCGCTCCGGCGTGTCTTTGGCGACGGCTTCGATATCCATGCCGCCGGCCGCCGAAGCGATGAACAGGATGCGGCTGCTGACGCGGTCGACCAGCGCGCTCAGGTAGAATTCGCTTTTGATCGGATAGATTTTCTCGATGAGCAGCCTCTCGACCGGCAAACCGGCACTATCGGTCTGCGCGGTTACAAGACGCTTGCCCAGCATATCGCGGCTGAAATCCAAGACCTCCTGATGGCTATGGGCCAATCTTACGCCGCCGGCCTTGCCGCGGCCGCCCGCATGCACCTGAGCCTTCACAACCCAGCCGCTGCCGCCCAGCTCTCTGGCAACCTGCCCGGCATGCTCGGGCGTATCGGCCTGATGGCCCTCCGGGACGGCGATGCCGTAATCCCTAAACAACCTTTTTGCCTGGTATTCATGAATGTTCATTTATCGCTCCTGGTTTGACCGGCAACGACCGGAGGGTATTTTCTCAAGCCTTTGCATCGATGCTATGATGGTTCAGTTCAATCCGATCCGCCAGTAAAACTGGGGAAATCTGCTATTCTAACCAAGTCCCTGCAAAACGCTATTGTTAAAACCACCCATGTCAGATAATACGCATGAGACCATTTTTCCCTGCCCGTTCTCCAAGGGCTACGGCATTCCCGCCAAGCAAGCCTGGCTGCTGCTGAAGGTTTTCCTGACTTACCGTTTTATTCTGGCCACGCTGTTTATCGTGTTATTTCAAGGCCAGATAGGGCCTTCTTCGCTGGGATCATACGACCGCCAACTCTATATTTACAGCAGCCAGAGCTATGTCATATTGTCTGCCGTCTCCAGCATCTGCATAGCCTGGCGGCTGACCGGCTATACGCTGCAGGCACAGCTGCTTATTTTTACCGACATCATCATTCTCACGCTGCTGATGCATGCCTGCGGCGGCATTAACAGCGGCATAGGCATACTGCTCGCCGTCTCCATCGCCTATGGCGGTTTGTTGATCGGCGGCCGCTGCGCGATGTATTTTGCCGCTGTCGCCAGCCTGGCCGTCCTGTCCGAACAGATTTATGCCGATCAGGCCGGCCTCTTTGAAAAAACGTCTTACATATACGCCGGGATGCTGGGAGCCTCATTCTTCACGATCGCCCTGTTGTCCTATGTGCTGGCGAAGCGCAGTGAACAGACGGTGCAACTGGCTCATCAGCAAAAACAGACCATCACGCAACTGGAAGAGTTGAACCATTACATTATCCAGCATCTGCAGTCGGGCATCATCATCGCCAACAAAAAACAGGCTATCCAGATGGCCAACGAAGCGGCCTTGCGGCTGGCCAATCTGCAAGCCATGCCGGCCACGCTGGCCGACATTTCGGAACAGCTATGGCTGGCTTTTCAGATCTGGCTCAACGAGCCTGAACAGGCAATTGCACAGCTGCAACTTCCGAACCGGTCCGAAATTCATATCCGTTTCATGCCGCTGCCAACGCAGCAGGAATGCCTGTACCTGATCATGTTTGAAGACATCGCGCTTTATAATCAGCGCCTGCAGCAAAGTAAACTGGCATCCCTGGGCCGGCTCACGGCCAGCATCGCCCATGAAATACGCAATCCGCTGGGCGCCATCAGCCATGCCGGACAATTGCTGTCGGAAAACCCTCAGTTATCGCCCCAGGACAAGCGCCTGACCGAAATCATTCAGACCCACGCAGGCCGCGTCAATCGCATTATCGAAGACATCCTGCAGCTTTCCAGGAGAAACGCGTCGAGGCGGAAAAAAATCCAGTTGAAGCCTTGGCTGATCGATTACCTGAACAATTTCATGCTCGATCAGGCTATCGCTGCCGACACCTTCAAGCTCTCTGTAAGCACTGAACCTTTATACGCCCTGATAGACCCCGATCACTTGAAGCAGATTCTGGACAACCTGTGCCTGAATGCTCTCCGATACGGCAAGCCGGAGCTGGGGAAAATCATGCTGCAGGCCCGCATCAGCGGACAGACGCCGTGCATAGAAATCATCGACAACGGCTCCGGTCTGTCTCCCGAGCAGATCTGTCATCTTTTTGAGCCCTTTTTCACGACTTCGTCCAGTGGCACCGGGCTGGGCCTTTATATCTCTCGGGAGCTGGCCGAACTCAACCAGGCAAAATTGAGCTATTATTTAACGGAAAAAAACCGGAGTTGCTTCAAACTCTGCCTGCCCGATGCGGAAAATAAGTTAATAGAAATATGAAAAAACCACTGACATTGATTGTCGATGATGAACCCGATATCTGCGAGTTACTGGAAATAACCCTTAACCGCATGGATATCCAGACGCACTGCGCCGACAATATCGGCAAAGCAAAAGCCCTGCTGCAACAGCATTCGTTCGATCTTTGCCTGACCGATATGAAGCTGCCCGACGGCAATGGCCTTGATCTGCTGGATCATATACACTCGAATTGCGCCCCGATGCCGGTTGCCGTTATTACCGCGCATGGCAATATGGATACGGCGATTCAGGCCATGAAGAAAGGCGCTTTTGATTTTGTCTCGAAACCGGTCGATTTATCGGCTCTCAGGCAAATGGTGAGTAGCGCGCTGAAACTTGCCAACGCCACGACATACCCCGCCAAAGACAGGCGAACCCGGCATCTATTGCTGGGCGAATCGCCGGTCATGCGCGCCATCCGCAGCAAAATAACCAAACTGGCGCTCAGCCAGGCTCCGGTTTATATCAGCGGCGAATCCGGCTCGGGCAAGGAACTGGTCGCCCGGCTCATCCATCAGCAGAGTTCGCGCAGCGACAAGCCTTTTGTGGCCATAAACTGCGGAGCCATTCCTCAAGAGTTGATGGAAAGCGAATTCTTCGGCCATAAAAAAGGCAGTTTTACCGGTGCGGTCAGCGATAAGAAGGGCCTGTTCCAGGCGGCCGAAGGCGGCACTTTATTCCTCGATGAAATCGCGGAACTGCCTCAATCCCTGCAGGTAAAACTGCTGCGCGCCATTCAGGAAAAAAGAATCCGCCCCGTCGGCGAACATCAGGAAATCCCCGTCGACGTCCGCCTGCTCAGCGCCACCTACCGCAACCTGGCCGACATGGTCCAGGCCGGCACGTTCAGGCAGGATTTGTACTACCGCATCAACGTCATCGACCTGTATGTGCCGCCCTTGCGGGAACGCGCCGTAGACATACCCATTCTCACCGACCACATATTGACGAAGCTCACTCAAGCTGGCGGCCTGAACAAACCGATAGTGTCGGCCTCGGCCCTGTCGGCACTGCAGCAATATCATTTCCCCGGCAATGTGCGCGAGCTTGAGAACATTCTGGAACGGGCTCTGGCCTTGTATGACGGCAAAAGTATCGAAATCGACGACCTGAACCTGCCGGTAGGCGCGCATGTCATCGCCGACTCGCCGGCTTATGACCCGGCTCAGGGGTCGCTGGAAGATTATCTGGAGCAAATCGAACGTAAGGCGATCGTCATCGCCCTGGAAGAAAACAAATGGAACAAGACGGCCGCCGCCAAACAGCTGGGGCTGTCTTTTCGATCCTTACGCTATCGCTTGAAGAAACTGGATCTGGATAATTAACCGGCAACAGAACCACTGCCGGTTAGCCCAGGCGGTGTTAAGCCTGATATTTATCCATGGATGCCAGCTTCGCCATTGCGTCTTTTATTTTCGCTTCGGCAGCGGCATCCAATTCATTATTCTTGTAAATTTTATCGAGCAAACCTTCCGCCACCAGCGCCTCTTTTACCCAACGCTTGGTAAAGCGGTAATTGCTGTGGGCTGAAACGACTTCTCCCGTAGCCGGATTGCGCACTTCGCCTTTGCCCGCCTCTGGCGCTGGAGCAGCAGGCTTCGCAGGAGCAGCTCTTCTGGCTGTAGCGGCAGGCCTTGCCGCCGCCCTTCTCGCCGCCGGCGCTTCTTTCTGGGGCGCCGCCGCGGCCTGTGGCTGCACTGCTACCACTTCCTGTTTTTCAGATTTTACCTGCGGCACTGTCGATTTAGCCGTAGCCCGCTGATCGTTTACAACCGCATAAACGACATAAGCCACGAAAATAGTAGTTAATACAAATAACACTTCAGCCATAACACCTCTCCACCTCTTAAGTTAATTTTTATTATTTTATTGCCCTGAAATAAGCGCAGCCTGTAGGCGGGCAAACCAAATCGCTAATTTCGGAATATACCAGAAGCCGGCGAGCAGGGTAAATACCAAATACGCATAAACGCGGGCTTTTCGGCACTTGTCGCTAACGCTGAACGACTTGCCAGCAAGCCTGGGCTTTGGCTAATTTGGGCAAATCCTCGCGCAAGCCCATGGCGTAATGGTTGAAATACGCTTTCACGACAGCCGTGTGGTTTACCCAGTTCATGCCAGCCGAACGCAGGCCGATAAAGGGCGGCGATGATACTTTATAGGTTTTGTTGAGCATATCCATGCTCGCCATCATCATCAGATTGTCGCCTTTACGCCAGCGTTCGTAGCGGAGTAAATAAGCGGAACCGGACAATGGCCGCCGCTGCTGTTTGGCTTCAATCACCAGCTCGGCAATCGCCGCCGCATCCAGCAGGCCGGCATTTGCGCCCTGTCCGGCCAACGGATGCATGGCATGGGCGGCATCGCCAACCAATGCGAGATGCCGGTCGGTATAACGGTTGGCATACTGAAATCGCAAAGAAACCGCGGCCCTGGGCCCGACCGCCAGCATTTTGCCCAGAATGCCGCCCGAGGCCTGTTCCAGCGCCTGGAGGAAATCGGCATCGTTCAGGGCCAGATACTTTTTTGCCGTTTTCGTGCTCAAAGTCCAGACAATCGAACTTTGGCCATTGTCCAGCGGCAGAAAAGCCAGCGGCCCTTCTTCCAGAAACCGCTGCCACGCCGTTGCCTGGTGGCTTTTTTCGGTCGTGACTGTGGCGACCAGCCCTTCCTGATCATAGTCCCAGCCGGTCACGTCTATGCCGGCCATCTTTCTCAACGCCGATTCGCGCCCGTCGGCGGCAATCACCAGCTCGGCTTCGAGGCGGCGGCCGTCTTCCAGCCTGATCAGCCGGCCGTTATCGGTCAGCTGCATGTCGGCGACTGCCGCCGGCGTTAGACAAGCAGCCGAGGGCAACGTATCGAGCACGTCCCATAAGGCCGCGACCGTCACCCTGTTTTCGGCCAGATGGCCCAGTTCATTGAATTCGGTATCGGCACAGTCAAAATGCAATTCGCCGTCGCCGCGCGCATCCCATACGCGCATATCCCGGTAGGCGCATACGCCGCGCTGCACCATGCCCGGCCAGGCGCCGAGCATTTCCAGAATATTCTGCGAGGCTTTCGTCAACGCCGAAACACGGTTATCGATCGGCTCTTTCGGCCAGTGCCGTTCCGGATTGTGCCTATCCAGCAGCGCCACGCTGACGCCGCCATGCGCCAGGGCACAGGCCGCCCCCGCACCCACCATGCCGCCGCCGACGACGATCACTTCATATCGTTCAGCCATAATTATCTCCTGCTGCCCAATCGCGGCATGCGGCCGACAAGCCCCATCGCCTGCCGGGCCAGCAGCGCTTTGGCCGCTGGGATATGATCGAGCAGCGTCAAGCCGATGTTTCTAACCAAGGCCAGGGCCAGCCATTCATTGGAGAAAATCCGCACGACATTGTCGGTAAAGCCGATAACAAGGTTGTGATCTTTTTGCCGGACCTTGGCGTAGCGATTTAAAAAATCGGCCGCGCCGATATCCTGGCCATCCCCATGCTGCTCGATAATCATTTCGGCCAGCGCCACGACATCGCGCAGCCCCAGGTTAAAGCCCTGCCCCGCCACCGGATGCAATTGATGAGCGGCATTGCCGATAATGACAGCCCGCCCTGAAACCATTTTTTCCGCACGTATCAGCGACAGCGGAAAAGTCCGCCTGGGGGCGGCTAAAGCAAGCTCGCCCAGCCTGTAACCGAAGCATTCCTGAAGCTCGCTCAGAAAGTCTTTCTCGCTGCCTGCCATCAACGCCTTCGCATCTTCATCGGTTCTTGTCCAGACTACGGCGCACTCGCTGTCACCGTCCGGCAGCAGAGCAAGCGGTCCGGAAGCCGTAAAGCGCTCATAGGCGGTATTGTTATGCGGCACGGAGGTTTTAACGGTAGTGACCAGCGCCGTCTGCCCATATTCAGTGGCTTTCTGGTCGATGTCCAACAGCTTGCGCACCGATGACTGGCCGCCATCGGCGCCGACCAGCAATTTAGCCGACAGGCTGAACGACTCATCGCCGTGTTTCAGGCTGACATGAATGGCATCCTCGCCGGACATCAAGCCGACAACGCGGGCCGGACAAATCAGCTCGATATTGGCCTCACTGGCAAGCCGGGCCACATGCGTTTCAATGTCGCGCGCCGAAATCACATACCCCAGCGCATCGACATTTTCCTGTTGCGCAGACAGCCGGGTCTTGCCGAAATGGCCGCGATCCGAGATATGAATGTTTTTTATCGCCGTGGCCGCCTGGCGTATGCCCTGCCAGATGCCCAGCGCTTCCAGCATTTTTACCGTGCCGCCGGCCAAGGCCAGCGCTCTGTCGCCGGCCGGGGAGGCATAGAGCTGTTCGCGCGTATTCGCTTCGATAATGGCCATGCGCAGGCCGGTATCTTTCAGCGCCAGCGCCAGACTGTTGCCGGCCAGACCGCCGCCTACAATGAGTAAATCATAATCCTGTCGCATCAGCCCGCCTGCATCAACGCTTCAATTTCTGCTATGGTTTTGGGCACGCCGGCCGTCAAAATCTCGTGTCCTTGCGCCGTGACCACCAGATCGTCCTCAATCCGGATGCCTATGCCGCGCCATTTCTCATCGACAGTTTCACAGTTCGCCGGTATGTACAGCCCCGGCTCTATGGTCAGCACCATGCCGGGCTCCAGCAACCGCCATTCCTTGTCGACCTTGTAGTCGCCCACGTCATGCACGTCCATGCCCAGCCAATGGCCTATCCGGTGCATATAGAACTGCTTGTACTTTTCGTTCTTGATCAGCGTGGGCACGCGGCCTTTCAGCAGTCCCAGAGATACGAGACCTTTCGTCAGCACCTCAACCGAGGCCTCGTGCGCCAGATGCCAGGGCACGCCGGGCTTGATCTGTTCGATAGCGGCCGCCTGCGCATCGAGAACCAGCTGGTAAAGCTGCTTCTGCGGCTCGCTGAAACGTCCCGAGACCGGGAATGTGCGGGTAATATCGGCCGCATAATGATCGCATTCGGCGCCGGCATCGATTAGCAGTAGATCGCCGCTTCTTAATTTATCCGAGTTTTCGGTATAGTGCAGCACGCAGGCGTTTCTGCCGCCGGCGACAATGGAGGGATAGGCCACCGCGCGTAGGCCGCCCTGAATGAAATGATAAATAAGTTCGGCTTCTATCTGATATTCATATAAACCAGGCTTGCAATTCTGCATGGCTTTGACATGGGCATGGGCGGATACTTCCGCCGCGCGGCGCATCAGCTTAAGTTCTTCAGGGCTTTTGAACAGGCGCATTTCGTGCAGTATATGCTCCAGCGAAACCAGTTCGCCCGGCGCTGTCACGCCGGTTCTTGATTGGCTGCGGATATGGTTGATCCATTCCAGCAACCGATGATCCAGATCCGAATCCCGGCCCATCGGATAGAACACCTTGCCTTTGTCTTCCAGCAGGCCCGGCAGGATCTCGCCCAGATCATCGATAGGGAAAGAATCGTCGGCCTCATAGTGCTGGGTAGCGCCTTCAAGCCCTGCGTGGGCGCCTTCCCACAACGCTTTGGTTTCGTCGTATTCGCGGCAGAACAAAATGTATTCACCCTGCTCGCGGCCAGGTATAAAGACAGCCAATGAATCGGGTTCATTGAAACCGGTCAGATAATAAAAATCGCTGTCCTGCCGAAACGGATAATCGACATCGCGGTTGCGGGTTCGAACCGGGGCGCTGCCTATCAGCGCGATATTGCCCTTGCCGATCCGCTGCATTAATTGCTTTCGTCTTTTTTTGAATTCGCTTTGCTTCATTTGCTTGTTCCACCGCCTAATGAACAGTGCCGTCGGTATTGATATTTAACTCATCCCGCAGTAATAAAACGGCGGATCTCAGGTATTCAGTAACTTCCATATAGGCATTCTCGTCTTCCTCGCCTTCGGCCTCTTCGTCCAGCTTGGTAAATTCCGTAATATCCTTCAATATTTCGGAAACATCGTTGGGCCAGCCTTTTGCGGTGTACACGGAACCAATGCCGAATAAAAATCCCTGGCACCAACGGCTCAATGCCTGAACACGCTCATACAGAAAAGCGTCATCGTCAGGCAGGAACAGGTCAAATTCAAACGCTTCACTGACCAGCAATGTCCGGGTCTGCTCGAATAACTTCACCAGAGCCGCCCTGTCTTCATCGCTCAAATCGGTATCGTCCTTAAACAGTTCCTTCAGCCAAGGAGCGCTCTCGGCCTGGCCATTGACGCACAATATGCCTGTCGCCATACCATGAGCCTCGGCAGCGGAAACATCCGCGTCGTTATGCTCTAATATCGTATTGATTACCTGGTAAACCATGACACCCACATAATAATTTCACTACTGCTAAAAAAAAAATACTGCTTATGCTACCATTGATCCCCGACTTGGATAACATTTGTTCTTCCTGGCTCCAGGGCGGCTGACTATGAGCAGTATTAGAACATATCGCCGATAATCCTAACTAAACACGCGGCTGATTATTTGCAATGATGTAGTTAACTACTATGACGAATTCAGAAACAACTCAATCCTTAGAATTAAAAGAGCTCGAAGATAAACTGGACAAGCTTATCGAACAATATAATTCGGTAAAAAACGAAAACAGTTCCCTTAAAATCAAGCAGGAGTCCCTGGTCCGGGAAAAAGCCAAACTGCTTGAAAAAACCGCCCTGGCCAGAACCCGGGTTGAAGCTATGATTACTCGTCTGAAAGCAATGGAGCAAGGTTCATGAAAAAAAATCCTCAACCGGTATCGCTTACTATCATGGGTAAAGATTATAGGATTGCCTGCGATCCTGATGAGAAGGACGATTTGATCCATTCAGCCCAGGAACTTGATCAAAAAATGCGCAAAATCAGGGATTCCGGACGAGTCAGCGGCGCGGACAGAATCGCCGTCATGGCAGCGCTCAACCTGGCGCACGAATTGCGTGTGATGAGAAACCAGAATGCCATGCTGACTCAGAGCCTCAATGAAAATCTGGCTAATATGCGTCATAAAATAGAAAACGTTTTAGAAAATCCTGAAATACAGTAAAATATTAGTTTGCATCTCCTGCAGCGTTCGAGAGTGTACTGGGTGTTTCCTGAACCTATTTTTACCCAGGGGGCAGATTACGGTGATGGTGTGCATGCCCGCTCTATACGGGAAGCCTGATTTACCGATCACGTCCCCACTTGAACCGTTGGTTCAAGGACGAAAGTGCATTACGGCTCAGGCGGGAGATGCCTTTTTCTTATAAAAATCCCCATGAATTACTGGCTAATGAAATCCGAACCGGATGCGTTCGGCATCAATGACCTGTGCAACAAGCCCGACCGGACCGAACACTGGGACGGGGTGCGTAATTACCAAGCCAGAAACATGATGCGCGATGAGATGAAACTCGGCGATCAGGTTTTCTTCTATCATTCCAACTGCGATGTGCCGGGCATTGTCGGCATTATGGAAGTGGTCCGCGAAGGCTATCCGGACTTTACCGCTTTCGCCCCCGATGACAAGCATTTCGACCCTAAAAGCGATCCGGCCCAGCCGCGCTGGTTCATGGTTGACGTCAGGCATGTCAGAACACTGTCCCGCACCATTACTCTCCAGGAATTAAAGCAAAAGCAGGAGTTGGCCGATCTTGCGCTGGTAAGACGTGGCAATCGCTTATCGATCATACCGGTCTCCAGACAGCAATGGGACTTTATATGTTCGCTGGAATAACCGGCAGTGACGACACAGGGTGGCCACTGACCGCCCGTGCTAGCTATACCTCGATAACAGCGCCATCCGATTGTTTGTTTTTCACCTCGCTGCCCCCCGAGAACAGGCGATAGGCGGGATTATCGGTTTCCTCCTGATAAGCAAAACCCAGCCCATCAAGGCATTGCTGGAATTCCTTGCGCTCTGCTTTCGGCATCTGCACGCCCATCAGGACTTTGCCGAATGCGGCGCCATGATTGCGGTAATGGAACAGGCTGATATTCCAGCGTCCGCCCAGCGCCGTCAGGAAATTCAATAGCGCGCCGGGCCTTTCCGGAAACTCCAGGCTGTAAATAACCTCATTCAGTTCACGCGGCGCATGGCCTCCCACCATATAACGCACGTGCTCTTTAGCCAGATCATTGGTGGTCATATCGGTAACCGAAAAGCCCTGATCCTGTAATTGCAGAATTAAATCGGCCCGATCCGATTCAAGCCCGCTGCTGGAAATGCCGACAAAAACCTGGGCCAGCTTGGGATCGAAATAACGGTAATTGAACTCGGTAATGCTGCGTCCGCCCAGCATGCGGCAGAATCGCAAAAAGCTGCCCGGCGTTTCGGGGATGCTGACGGCCAGCAGGATCTCGCGATGCTCGCCGACCTGGGCGCGCTCGGCCACATAGCGCAGCCGGTCGAAATTCATATTGGCGCCGCTGTCGATGGCGACCAGCGTTTGCCCGGTTATCTTCTCGCGCTCGACATATTTCTTCAGGCCGGCAATGCCCAAGGCGCCGGCAGGTTCGGCAACCGAGCGCGTATCGTCAAAAATATCCTTGATCGCGGCGCAGATTTCATCGGTATTGACGGTCACGACTTCATCAACATAATTTTGCGCCAGGCGGAAAGGTTCTTCGCCGATCTGCTTGACCGCCACGCCATCGGCAAACAGGCCGACCTGTTTAATGGTGACCCTGCGCTTCGCTTTCAGAGCCCGGTTCAGGCAATCAGAATCATCGGGCTCCACGCCGATGACCTTGATCTCCGGCCGCACAAATTTGACATAAGCCGCGACACCGGCAATCAAGCCGCCGCCGCCGACCGGCACAAAGATCGCATCCAGGCCGTTGGTCTGCTGCCGGAGGATTTCCATGGCTACCGTACCCTGCCCGGCGATGACGTCGGGATCGTCATAGGGATGGATGAACACCATGTCTTTTTGTTCGGCCAATTCCCTGGCATGCGCATACGCCTCATCATAGGCATCGCCGAACAGCACCGCTTTGGCGCCTCTGGCTTTCACGGACTGGACTTTAATTTCGGGCGTGGTTTTCGGCATCACGATCAATGCCTTGATGCCCAATCTTTTGGCCGCCAGAGCGACGCCCTGGGCGTGATTGCCGGCTGAAGCGGCGATCACGCCATGCGCCCGCTCCTGCTCGTTCAGCAAGGCCATTTTGTTGTAGGCGCCGCGCAGTTTAAACGAGAACACCGGCTGCAGGTCTTCGCGTTTCAAATAGACGTTGTTGCCCAGGCGCTCCGACAGCGAGGATGCGAAATCCAGAGGCGTTTCTATGGCAACATCGTAAACTTTGGCGCGTAATATTTTTTCTATGTATTTTATCGGCATGTTTGAAAATGGGCTGATGTCTTCTTTATCCTGGCTATTATTCCACATTATTTCCTTAAGCTGCTCTGGTTAATAACCATTAGTAATCTCCCCTTACCGTTTTTGCTTCTGGTATCTCATAAATGCCGGTCAATTTGCGTCTGAATTCGTCGGTAATCAGTCGGCCGTCCTGCCTGCTTGTAACAACGCGCGGTGTAATCAGCACAACCAGTTCTGTCTTAAGTTTCTCTTTTGTCGTCCCGCCGAACAAGGGGCCTATTAAAGGCAGCTTATATAAAAAGGGAATCCCATCCTGATTATAGGTATCGTTCTCATCGATCAAGCCGCCCAGCACAACCGTTTCTCCGCTGTGTACGGCTACGTTACTGGTAATTTCCCGGCTTTGTATCGTAGGCGAATCGATGTTACTGGCTACCGTCTTCTGCGGTCTTTCAACGCTTTGTTCGATATCCATAATCACGAGACCACTGGCATTGACCCGGGGCTTAACTTTCAACTTCACACCGGTTTTACGCTGCTGAATGCCACTGGTTTGCACGAGACTATTAGCGTCGAAAGTTTGGCCTGAAGTGGGAAGAGCAGATGACTGAGACGTTCTCAACGGTATTTCATCACCGACTTGTATCGAGGCTTCCTGATTATTCAGCACCATCAACGACGGCGAAGAAATCACATTAAGCTTATTGTCATTGGCCGATGCATTTAATACGGCGCGTATATCGCCCGAATCACTGAGGAACGCATAGCCAAAGCCACCTGATACTGCACCTGCGGCAATATCCCTGAGCGATGTCCCTCCCGCCTGCGCTTCCGCTAATGATCCTCTTATATTTGATCCACTCGTGTTAGTATTAGTAATGACATGCTCGCCACCCACATTATGGTGACTTAAAAACCATTGAATACCGTACTTTAAACTGTCGGTCAGGCTCACCGATACGATGGTCGCATCGATCAAGACCTGCAGCGGCATAACATCGAGCTGAACGATAACGCCGCGAATCTTTTCATATTCTTCCGGCGTCGCGACAACAACGATCGAGTTATTGATCTCATCGGCAATAATTCTGACTTCCTTACTCACCTCGGCAACGCCGCCGCCTTCCGATCCCGCGGGTTTGCTGAAAGCCGCTTTTGCCGCCTCTTGCCCCTGCTTATTGGTGATTTCAGCAGCTTTTTTTCCGGGAGCAACCTTTGCGCCTTTATCTTTCTTTGTCGATGCGCCGGTAAAAATTTCATTCAATGTCGCCGCCAATTCCACGGCATCGACATTCTGAACCTTATAGACATTCACACCGCCGCCGGTAGCCGTAGTCGACCGGTCCAGCCGCAGTATCCAGCTTTCAATATCTCGCAAATAAGAGGCTTGGTGCGTAATGGCCAGGATGGCATTCAACCGCTCGATTTCTATAAACCGGAAAAAGGTGCTCTCATCTTTTTCAGTTTTGTTAAACACCGCATCCAGCTCTTCAATAATCTGCTCCGGCGCGGCATGCACCAAAGGAAAAATACCGAATGAACGCCCCCTCAAGATATCGATATCGAAAGTGGCGACCATATCCATGATGCGCGCCAGTTCATCGGCCGTTCCGGAAACAACCAGCAGATTGCGCATGCCGTCGACTTGCAGGATGGTTTTTTCCTGCACCAGCGGCTTGATCACTTCGGCGATATCCTGTACGGCCACATTCCTGATCGGTATGACCTTCACCTGGTAACCGGCCGCGCCTGCTCTTGCAAAGTCGGTGCTGTATAACGCCTCTGCCGCGGGCTCGATATGATAAACGCGGCCGTCCTTGACCAGCGCCGCATTATTCATGCGCAGCAACATCTCCAGGGTAGGCAATAATTCTTCTTTCGTTAAAGCCTGGGTGGTCTGCAGCGTCACCTTGCCGGCCACCTTGGGGCTCAATACATAGTTTTCACCAAGTATGTCGCTCAGAATCACTTTCGCTACTTCGCCCAGGTCGGCTTCATCAAAGTTCAGGCTGTATGCGCCTTCGCCACGGGCTGCGCCCCTGCCCGGCTGCGTTGACGTCCGCGACACGAAACGTTCCGTTCCAGGATAGAGTTCCGCCGCCGGCCGCACTTTTTCACTAGGATGCGGCTTGTTTTGCAAGTGTTTAAAAACGGCCCCTTCCTGTTCCTCCGGCTGCTCTGGGAGCACTGGCGGCAGCGGTTTTTTAACGGCTACCGGCGGCCCCATAAATTCGCAACTTGACAGCGAAAGCCCCAGAACAACAGCCCAGGAAGCTTTTTTTATTTTTTTTATATTATTCTTCATTTTCGCTATTTCCTGACGTGTCTTCCGCTTTGGGCGCCTCTGCTTTAGGCGTAAATGCGTTGGGTATGCTTTTTTTCTTGGGTAATTCTTTTAATTTTGGTTTTCTTAGCATAAGCTCTTTCTGATGACTTCCTTGCTTGAGTACGACTTTGTCTGTATGAATCTCGGCCAGTGTCCAGCCGCTGATATCATCGCCTTCAGTTATTTTAAGGTATTTTTTTTCCGTGGCTGGCGCTTTATCACGGCTGAACAAGGCTGATAACTGTTTGCCTCTCGTATAGACACCCGTTAGCTGCCATTCAAAACTATCGGAACCTCCAACTGCGGCTGCTTCTTCAACCTCGACCGTTTCTACAGGTCTCCGCCCTTTGATGAATAAGGGCCGTGTGACCAGATCGGCGTATTTGTCCTCCGGTTGTTTCGTCAGCACCAGACTTGGCAAGTCACCTACTTTGTAGGGTTGAGTTTCAACGGATGTAATCGATTTCTGCAGTTGTTTTCTGGAATGCTTCGCATATAACCACTCGGCAGTAATAATCAACAGCAAGACGGTACAAACGGAGGCCAATAATTTAATTAATTTAACATTCATCCTGGCGGTATTCTCATGAAACTAACGGCCTGAAAATTCACATTCAATTCATTGCTCGATTCAATCTGTCGGGTTTTTCTGTTTCTTATGCCTCGCACCGGCCTTATATCGATCTGGTCGACGATGATCAGCGGCACCGACGTTTCCATTTTGTACAACACTGAGCGCAGCTCTTCAATAGTGCCGGTCATTCTGACTTTGACCATAATGCGGCTGAAGCCATCCTTATTGCTGACAGGAAGCGCCTGAGTACTGGTCAACTGCCCACCTGCATCGACAATCGCCTTTTTAATAAACTCCTGTACATCGGCGGACGCCAGCGCGCCAGTCCCTTGAGCATTAAAATAACCTTGGGACAAATGCTGGGCTTTTATTTTATCCATGCCTTCAGTGACGGCGTCTTTCCTGGCTAAAATCCGCTGGTACTTCTGGAGCTTGAAAACCAGCGCTTTCTTGGTTTCATGCAGATCCATGCCCTTGCTGACAATGGGCGCAATAACAACGACACCAAAAATCACTATCACAGCCGCCAGGAGGCCTACCGCAATCCAGCGCTGGGTTTTGTTATACGCCGCCATTGATGCCTCCTGCTTTGGTCACATCCACGGTGATCTGAAACCGTTCAAGCCCGCTGATTTTGTCTTGCGTAACCGGCGATACAAACCGGACGTTATCAAACAATGGCGAGGCTTCCAGAACGGCAATCAAGGCAGAAGCGGACGGCGATTCCCCTTGTATCTGCAGATGCCCATCCGAATACTGCGCATAGGTCAGCCAGGTGTCATCCTTTATTAAAGCGCTCAACGCATTCAACATGACCACGACCGATGGCGCCGAGCTTTTGACATCAACCAGCCGGCGCGACTCTTCCACCAGCGCATCAATTTCCGACTGCGAGGCATCGATTTTACGCGCCTCTTTCTCTATGCCTTTAAGCTGTTCGCTTAATGCATTGACAGCCCGGTATTCAAACCAGACCGGCAAAGCTATAGCGGCTATCAGCAGGACAAATACCGCGCTGATCAAGGCTCCATGAACCAATGCAGCGTTTTTGCTGGTTTTCTCCCTGAACTGCTCCGGCAGCAAATTGTAAAAGTCATAGTCCTGCTCAAGATCATTGGCAGCATCCTCATAATCGGCAATTTTGGGCGACAGGCCCAGCGCGCTTACATCATCATAGAGCGCCTCAAGTACTTCCCGCGGAGTCAGCACCAGCATGACATTGATTTGCCCGGGCTCATGGGCGTCTGCCAGGGGCTTAACGGCAAAATAGACCTGCTCCGGTTTGAACGGTGTATAACGGTCCAACTCATAGGAAACAACCTGAGCCAAATTTTCCTTTGCTGCCAGAGGCAGGGTCAGTTCTTTTTGAATAGCATCCTGCCGGGTCAACCTGATAACGACATCGGCCTTGGCAAATCTTTCGTCTCTGGCTAACAGCGCCTTGACTTCCGCCATATCGGGTTCATTTCGCTCCAGCGTGGCTATCGGCTCTACTTTTCCGTTGAGGACATAGGTCATTTCCAGGTGGTGGTTGTCTGGTCTGACCAGAATAATGCCCCGCTTCTCGCTGACGAGCTGCTTGATTTTTTCCGGTACCAGGAAACTAAGTTCTCGCGCCCACCAGCGAAAAAACTTCTTGAAATCCAGTTCAATTGTCGAATTGAGGTTCAGCATATTCTGTCACTAATAATTGGCTCATTTCATCAGAGAATAATGAGTCATTGCCTGCGTAGTTGCGTTGCCATTTTAAAATCTGAAACGGCGAGGATTGTTGGCCCATGGATTGCTGTCCCGCGGATTGTTGACCAAAGGGTTGTTGGCCAAAAGGCTGTTGGTCAAAGGATGGCTGTTCACTGTTCGATCTTGCTATTATTGCGTTTATTACAGCGGTTGAGCCGTCATCCAGCTGCGCTTCGGAAATAATGGTCACCGCCCCGCTGTCTGCGGCTGGAGCCGCACTCTCGCCAGTCTCGTCCAAAGAAGATGATTCATTAAAAGGCGATGCCGACTTTAAGGCATCGACTGAACGCTCCCGTCTGGCTTGCATATATTCGTCTTTCGCCGCTTCGTCCAGGTCCGGCAACACCTGCAAAACTTCCGGAGACGCCAACTGCAGATTGACCGTAGACCCTCTCGAATAAACGGTGATCAACCCCTGCAACCAATCATAAACGCTTTCGTTCATGCCCAGCACCAACTGCAATTCCTCGATGTCCTGAAAAGGCTTGTTTCGGGGCTGATAGTTTAAACCGGCATCCTGATATTCTTTCTTTTCCGCGCCGTCCTCGCGCACCAGGTCATCTTCATCGCGCCAATCGAGAATGGCATTGACGAGCCCAGCCTGCTGACCTTCATCAATGGGCGCATGACTTATCAGTGCCTGCAACACGGCCTGGTCGGCCGTGTTCAGATCTATTTTGCCGGTTTCGGATAAAAGCCGTATGCGCACTTTGCCACTCTCGAAGTTTATTTGATAAACACTGCTGTCTGCCCGCCAACGCCTGCCCGCATCGGGAATCAGCATCATCATTTCCGCTATGGCAATCCCCGATTCCGCCACGGCCATGGCCTGCGCGTTATTTTTGATGCCTTCAATAATGGCAGCTTCCCTGCGCATAGTCAGCGCAAAACTGCCTGCCATGATAGTCAATAGGCTCAATATCCACAAAACAAGAACCAGCGCAAATCCCTTTTGCCTTGCCTGCTTCCTGATGCGTATCACTCTGTTACCCCTGAATCTTCCGCACCGCCTGTTAAGGTGCTCGAATCACCGCCAACCTTAAGTTCGATAACCATATCCGGCCAGTAAACTTCATCTTCCCGCTCGATCTGGATTTTTACCAGGCGCGGCAAGGCATTTTTATTGAGCCATTCATCCCGCCATTGGCTCTCGCCGGTTTCCTGATCCGGGCCAAAATAAGACAAAGCAAAATGACTCACATGCTTTATCAGGACGGCCTCCTCCTTTTGCCATTCCTCGCCTTCGGCAAGCGGAAAAAACGGCGTCAACGTCACTTTTATTTCAGCTCCATCGTCACTGTTCCCTTGCGGCCCTTCATCCTGCACTGCCAGGGAAAACAGCTGCAAGCCCGCCCGCCCGGCGCTGGCGGGAAATACGGAAACAAATTGCAAGGATTGCGCATCGCCTTGAAAAGACAACTTACTCTCTTCTTCCGTAAAGTCATTCTGTAAAGATGACTCATCTTTCGCAAAGTCATCCTTTAAAGGTTTGGCGGCCGATAAATGCTGTTGAAAAAAATTGTAGACGACAGCTACTTCATTGACTTCGGCGATTTTCTTTTCGCCCATTTCCCAGCTTTGGGCACAAATTTTCAGACTGCCAAACAGTAGCACAACCATAACGCTTAGCAAAGTCATTGCGATAAGAACTTCGATAAGCGTAAACCCACGCGATGAGTTACATAGCGAATCACCAGAAAAAGCTCCCTTTTGCCTCCAGCTTCTCATAATGCTTTATTGACGAGCCTTAGGTTTGTTAATTCAATCTGCCGCTCGCTCGCCTGATCATCGCCCCAGGCTACCATGACGTTAACCTTGAAAAGCAATATGGGTAACGTTGCCGGATCAAAATTTTCAATCGTCGGCGTAAAAGGACTTACTGAAACCAGCCAACGGTATTTTTCATTTTCCACTCCCGACCTTTCTCCTGGCTGCAACGGTGTTTCCACCCCCGTTTGAACCATTAACGATTCGGCGATCTGCACAGCGGCCGTGTATTCATCGGCCACAGACGCCGTATTGACGCCGCCGGAAAAAATCTTCAGTAAAATCCCCAGCGAAAGCGCCAGTATTGAAAACGCAATCAGGATTTCCAACAGGGAAAAGCCTCGTTGTTTACCCATGCGCACCTTCGCTGGCATCTTCAAGCTCGACCTGGCCGGTCAGCCAATTGATATCGATGCGCCATTTGGAACCGCCCCACTCCAGCGTAACTCTTCCGCCTGTCGACGAACCGTCGGCAAAAAAGCGTATATTGCCCTGGCCTTCGCCGGTTAATTCGTCCTGGGCCGTGACCAGCGAGAGATCGATGGACTCGGGAATCGTAAAAACCTTATCCCGGCCGCTTACCTGATAGCTGTTATCGCCAAGGTCAAGGGCGACGGTAGTCTGCTGATGGGAGAGCAAAGCCTGTCCTCTTGCATAACGCAGCGCCGAAACAATATCCCTTGCCGCGGCGCGAAGCTGCGTCGACTCGCGTCCTGATGACAGATTGAACGCGACAATTGAAAAACCCAGAATGATGACAAAAAGCACAACCATCAGCTCCAGCAGCGTAAATCCTTGAGTCCTGGACAATGCCCAATGAGCGGGGAGACGCAAGCCCACCGCTCTTTTTGAGCTCAACCCTGAGCCTTCAGTTTTATGCATCATTCCCAGCTTGCGATATCCTGATCTTCGCCTTCGCCGCCTTCTTTGCCGTCCGCGCCCAGCGTGTAAAGATCAAATTTGCCGTGTTCACCCGGAAACACATAGTGGTATTCCTGCTGCCAAGGGTCCAGCGGCATTTTGGCTTTTTGCAGATAAGGACCGTTCCAGCGTTTTGCACTTTCAGGCGATTCGATGAGCGCCTTCAAACCCTGCTCGGTTGTCGGATAATTGCCCAGATCCAGCTTATACATGTCCAGCGCGGCGGACAGATCTTCAACTTGAACGCGGGCCGCTTTGGTTTTGGATTCGCCCATGTGTTTCATGACCTGAGGCCCGACTATGCCGGCCAACAGGGCGATAATGCCCAGCACGACCAGTAATTCAAGTAAGGTAAAGCCAGTTTCTGTACGTTTTCTATATTGTTTCATCGTAAAAAAATTTTCCATTAAAAAGCTAAGTCATTAACACTCAAAATCGCCAGCAGAATCGACACGATAATACCCGCAATCATAACGCCCAGGGTGATTATCAAAGCCGGCTCAAGCAATGCCAGCATACGCTGTATCGCTACTCTAAGCTGTTTATCATAAATAGTTGCCACGCGCAGGAGCATTTCTTCCAGCTTCCCTGTTTCTTCGCCCATTTTTATCATCTGCATGGCCATTTTGGGCAGTACGCCTTTTTCCAATAAAGCGTCCGACATGTTCCTGCCCTGCTTTAACTGTTCCTCGGCATCGGCACAGACCTCGGCCAAGGCCAGGTTGTCGACAGTTTCACGCGCTATCGCCAAAGCAGTCAGTATAGAAACGCCATTGCCCAGCAAAGTTCCCAACGTGCGGCTGATGTTGGCGGTTTCCTTGTTCAGAATGATGCTGCCGAATAAAGGCATGGCCAGAAAGCGCCTATCCCATGCTTTTTTGGTGACCGGGTCGGCCAGTTGAAAATTCATATAGCCGTACGCGACAACGATGAGAAGCACCAGTATCCACCAGTAGCTTTGCAGCCATTCAGCCAGGCCGACCACGATCTGGGTCGGCACCGGCAAAGCCTTGCCGGCGCTCTCAAACATTTCGGTAAATTGCGGCACGACGAATGTCAGCATTACAAACAACGACGCCAATGACATCACCAACAAGATGGCCGGATAAATCAACGCGGTGCTGATCGTATCCTTCAATTCGCGCGAACGTTCCAGATAATCCGCCAGCCGCGTCAACACTTCGCCTAAGCTGCCGCCCGCTTCGCCCGCACGGATCATATTGATATAAAACTTGCTGAAGACTCCGGCCTGCTTCTCCAGCGCATCGGCCAGGGAAGAGCCGCCTTTCACTCTTTCCAGAACCCGTCCGAGCAGCTTGTTCAGGCGCTCGTTGTCAGCCGTCAAGTCCATCAATACCGACAGCGACCGGTCCAGAGGCAGGCCGGACTCCAGCAGGGTCGCCAATTCGCTGGTCAGCAGGCCGATCTCTTTCTGGGACAGGCGCGACTGTTTGGCTCCCAGATTGAATCCGAGGAACGATCTGGCGGTGGCCGGCGCCACGCGGATCGGTATGTAACCTTCCGATTGCAGGGCCGCGATCAGCCCTTGTTCGTCAGAGGCATCGCGAACGCCTTCCTCAGTCTCGCCCAGACTGTTGATGGCTTTATAAGAAAACAAAGCCATATCAGCCTTCCGTTGTGACGCGCATCACTTCTTCTATAGTGGTGATGCCTTGTAAGGCCTTCTGCAATCCGTCATCGCTCATCGTGACCATGCCTTGCTCGATAGCCAGTTTCTGAATGGTGCCGGCTTCTTCATGCGCCATGATCAGTTTACGGATCGGATCGGTCATCAGCAGAAATTCGATGATAGCCAGACGCCCGCGATAGCCAAGCCCGCCGCAGGCTGAGCAACCGACCGGTTTGTACAGCACTATATCGCCTTCAGGCATGAAACGCCGCAGATGCCTGTCCTCGACAACGAGAGGCGGGGCGACATAAGGTTCCTTGCATTCCGGGCACAGTTTTCTGACCAGCCGTTGCGCCAATATGCCGTTCACGGTGGAAGTGAGCAAATACTCCTCCAGCCCCATATCCAGCAAACGCGTGACACCGCCGGCGGCATCGTTGGTATGCAGCGTCGATAACACCAAGTGCCCGGTCAGCGCCGATTGCACGGCGATTTTCGCCGTCTCCAGGTCACGCATCTCACCGATCATGATGACATCGGGGTCTTGGCGAACGATAGAGCGCAACGCTGCAGAGAAAGTCAGGCCGATCTGCGGTTTGGCCTGAATCTGGTTGATGCCCTCCAGCTGATATTCCACCGGGTCTTCGACCGTGATGATCTTGCGCTCGGAGGTATTCAGCAGCTTCAGGGCCGCATACAACGAGGTTGATTTACCGCTACCGGTCGGACCGGTAATCAGGATAATGCCGTGCGGCTGCGCCAGAACATCGATGAACTGTTTCGAATGCTTGCCGGAAAAGCCCAATGATTCGAAATCGAATACGGTGCTTTCCTTGTCGAGCAAACGAATGACGACGCTTTCGCCATACATTGTCGGTATGGTCGACACACGCAGGTCCAGCTCCTTGCCGAGCATTTGCACCTTGATGCGGCCGTCCTGCGGCAGCCGGCGTTCGGCAATGTTCAGCTTGGCCATGATCTTGATGCGGGAAATGACGGCGGCCGTCGATTTAACGGGAGGCGCATTGATATCCTGTAAAACGCCGTCAATGCGCAGCCTGACTTTCAGGGCTTGCTCGAACGGCTCGATATGGATATCCGAGGCGCGCATTTCGATGGCGCGCTGCATGATCAGGTTGACCATTTTGATAACCGGCGCTTCGCTGGCCAGATCCTTTAAATGCTCCAGATCTTCCTCGCCTGCGGTATCTTCGAACTGAAGATTATCGACAATCCGTTCCATCTGCGACCGGCCTTCGCCGTACTGGATTTCCAGCGCCGCATCGATTTCCGACAGCAGGCCGACCTTGGGGATGATCTCCTTGCCAGTCGCCAGCCTCAGTGCATCGATCACAAACTGATCTTCAGGGTCCATCATCGTGACGGTGATAGCCTCGCCGCTGTTTTTGATGCCGATCACATGGTTCTGTTTTAAAAAACGCAATGAGATGCTTTCCGGCAATTGCATCTCCAGCGGATACTGATCGGCCATAACCTTCTCGAACCCGCCTGACTCGACAAATGCATCGGCCACATCGAGTTCCGAGCATAAGCCCAGCTTCACCAGCAGTTGAGGCAGATTTTCCGAAATTGCCGTTTTTCTTATGCGCTCAACTTTGTTCAGTTCACCGGACGAAAGTTTGTCCCTGGTCTGTAACGTTTTCAATAAATCATGGTATGCGGTTGCTTGCTCTGTCATATAAATTCCATCTGCCGCCTATCCCACCTGTGCTTGCGAGAATAAAGCCTTGCTATTAACTAAACCTGGCACCTTTATAGGTTTTCTTATAAACCAACTGTGACTGGGTTTTCAACCTTTAGTTCCACAACTACACTATTATTTCTGTGATTGAGTCACAGTCCCAATAAAGTTCTGGCCTTGCCGATAATCTCCTGCTCGCTGATCTCTCTGATCGAGTAATCCTGCTTGTTCAGTTTATAAGGATTGACGCTTGATGCCGATTTGACCACCTCGTTGATATCCGTCTGATAGACGCGGCTGACCGGCGTCGGGCCGAAAATCGTGATGGATGGTCGGTTCAAGGCCCAGGCCATATGTGTCGGCCCCGTGTCATTGCCGATCAGCAGGTCGGCCTTGGCGATCAATGCCTTCAGGCTGTTTAAATCCAGTTTCGGCATGACGTTGATAAAGCGCGACTGCGAGGCCATCGAATCGGCGGTGTTTTTCTCCTGCTCGCTGCCCCAGATCACCAGACAATTCTGCTGTAACGCCTCGGCTATTTTTATGAATCTGTCGGCCGGATAGTTTCGGCTTTCCCAGGTTGAGCCGATGACCAGCACGATATTGAGCCGGTCTTGCCGCAAATAAGTATAGAGGCTTTGATCTTCATGATCGAAAAACAAAAACGGCTTTTTGACCAGGATTTGTTCCCTGCTGATGCGGATGCCTAAAGGCTCCGACAGCACCGCGGCATTCCTGTCGATGGTATTGGCATCATAGGCACAGGCCACTTTGACATCATAAAACCACGAAGCTGCTTTCTCCCTGATCGAGCCGGCATCGAAACCGGCGACGCGCTTGCCCAGGAATCTGGCCGTGATCGCCGACTTGATCAAGCCCTGCGCGTCAATGACCAAATCATAGTTATTTAGGGCATAACGGCGAATCATTTTAAGCTGTTTGAAAACAGCCATCTTATTGGTCTTTAAGGATTTCAGGTTGACTGTCAGGACGTTGTCGATATCGGGATTGTCCTTCAACACGCCGGCAAAGCGCTCTTCCACGACCCAGTCTATCCGGCTGTCAGGCAAGGCGGCCTTGATGAATTGCAATGCCACCATGGCATGGACGATATCGCCCAGCGCGGACAGTTTGACAATGGCGATTCTCACAGCCTGACCTGCTCAGTCCGCCGCAATCAGATCGAGCACCTGATCGGGCCGGATTTCAGTCAGACAGCGCGTGTGGCCCAACGGGCAGTCACGCTTGAAGCAGGGCGCGCAATCGAGATTCAACGAGACAACCTGGGCTTTTTTATTAAGCGGCGGCGTAAAGCCAGGGTCCGAAGAGCCGTATATCGCGATGACTTTCCTGTCGAGCGCGGCGGCCACATGCATCAGACCTGAATCATTGGTCACGACAGTACTGGCCAGCGACAGCAAATCGACCGCTTCGGCCAGCGAGGTGCGGCCGCTGAAATCAGTGCACAGTCGGCCGGCTTCCTGATTGATGACTTCCGCAACGTCTTTGTCCTTGTCGGAACCGAACAGCCAGACCTGCCAGCCCTGAGCGATTTTTTGCCGCGCCACCTCGGCATAATAGCCGGCTGACCAGCGCTTGGCAGGGCCGTATTCGGCGCCGGGACACAAGGCCAGGATTTTTTCCGAGCGGGTAAGGTTGAATTTTTCGATAACGCGCTGTCTGTCCGGTCCAATCATGATCCGCGGCGCCGGATACGCGGGCGGCAAGACTGCCGCTTTCGGCAGGCCCAGCGCCACAAACCGCTGAACAGTCATGGTCAGCCGTTTTTTATCCAGCTTGCGGGCATCGTTGAGCAATCCCCAGCGGCACTCCCCAATGTATCCGGTGCGCCTGGGAATGTCGGCAAAGAAAGGAATTAAGGCCGACTTCCAGGAATTGGGCAACAGGATGGCTTGATCATACCCGGCCGAACGCAACTGCCTGCCCAGTTTTATGCGATTTATCAGGCCGAATTGCCCGCGCTTCAGCGGCATGGGGATGGCCGTTGCGACTTCAGGCATGCGTTCGAGCAATGAAAATGTCCATGCCGGAGCCAGCACATCGATTTGGCAATGCGGATCAGCCTGTTTCAGCGTGATGAACAGGCTTTGCGCCATGACCATGTCGCCGACCCATGAAGGACCGACGACCAGGATCTTTGTGATGTTACTTTTAGGCAACGGGAGTCAGCCACTCGGCATGATCGTCCCGGCGACCATGCACATAGTCAAAATACAGGGATTGGAGTTTTTCTGTGACAGGACCGCGGCTGCCAGTACCAATAGCCCGTCCGTCCAATTCTCTAATTGGCGTAACTTCGGCGGCTGAACCAGTAAAGAACGCTTCATCGGCAACATAGATTTCATCGCGGGTAATGCGTTTTTCGATCAGCTCGAAGCCTTGTTCTCTGGCGATCGCGATAATCGTATCGCGGGTAATGCCTTCCAGCGCCGAGGTGGTTTCCGGGGTGTAAATCTTGCCGTTGCGCACGATGAACAGGTTTTCGGCGCTGCCTTCGGCCGCATAGCCTTCGTGATCCAGCAGCAGAGCTTCGTCATAGCCGGTAGCCAGCGCTTCTTGCAATGCCAGGATGGAATTGATGTAATTGCCATTGGCTTTGGCTTTGCACATGGTGCTGTTGATATGGTTTTTGGTATAGGAAGACGTGCGGATGCGGATGCCTTTTTCTATGCTCTCCGCGCCCAGATAGGCGCCCCATGACCAGGCCGCGACCATGACATGGACTTTCAGGTTGTCGGCCCGAAGCCCCATGCCTTCCGAACCGAAAAAGCACATGCTGCGGATATAAGCGCTGTCCAGGTTGTTTTTGGCGACCGCATCGCGATGCGCCTGGTTGATTTCGTCTTTGCCGAAAGGCATTTTCATGTTCATGACATGCGCCGAACGGAACAAACGATCCGTGTGTTCCTGCATTCTGAATATCGCTGTGCCTCTTTTCGTATGATAGGCTCTCAGACCTTCAAATACGCCCAGACCGTAATGCAAGGTATGCGTCAACACATGGACTTTAGCTTCCCGCCATTCAACCCATTGCCCATCCAGCCAAATAACGCCGTCTCTATCGTCCATCGTCATTGTTTATTCTCCACCATTAGTGTTTGTAATTGCTTAATAATTATTCCATAAAATCGTGCCATATCTGTTCGACCTGAGCCTTCATTCCGGCAATTTCAGCTTCATCGATAATGGCGCGATCGCCCTGTAAAACCAGTTTATGACCATAATCACGATATGCGCAGTAGATGGCTTTAAGCGTTTCCGCCTGGTCCTTAGTCATAAAACCCTGCGCCTGCAAACCGTCCAGCAGCCTGACATTATCCGTATAGGTGGTCAATGCGACGTTTTTCGACGCCTGATCTAAAACGCCGAATTGTACTATAAACTCAATATCCGCAATACCGCCTTTGCTTTGTTTTAAGTCAAACTTGTCCGCTTCGCTCGAATCCAACGCGGCGCGCATCTTTTCGCGCATTTCGCGGACTTCCTTTTTCAACTGCTCGGTATCGCGCGGCAGACTCAGGATTCGGCGCCGGATCGCTTCATACTGCTCTTTCAGCCGCCGGTCGCCGGCGATGAAGCGCCCCCTGACCAGCGCCTGATGCTCCCAGGTCCAGGCCTGGTTTCGTAAATAATCTTCATACGCATTAACATGGGTAACCAAAAGCCCTGAGTGACCGCTGGGCCGCAACCGCATGTCAACCTCGTAAAGCACGCCCGACAACAGTTTGGTATCGAGAATGTGCCGGACTTTCAGCCCCAGGCGCCCGTAAAACTGCGTGCACGGAATCGGCTTCGGGCCGTCGGTCAGCGCATTGCCGTCTGCACAGTCATACAGGAACACCATGTCCAGGTCGGAGCCATAGCCAAGCTCGATACCGCCCAGCTTTCCGAACCCGAGCACGGCAAACCCTGTCTTCTCGTCATTGCTGCCGGGCGGATAGCCGTGTTTTTCGGTCAGCATCAGCCAGGCACGCTCGACAACATGTTCGACGATGCTTTCGGCGATATACGTCAGATAATCGCTGACCACCATCAGCGGAATAACATCCATGATATCGGCCGCCGCGACCCTGAGCACATTCAACTGCTTGAACTGCCGCAGCACGATCATCAGCTGCTCCAGGTCCTGAATCTCGATCTGAGCCAGCAAAACCTTCAGCTGCGCATCAAGATCGGCTTTTTTCAGCGGCACGAATAACGAATGCGCATCCAGCAACTCATCAAATAAAATCGGGTAATGTGCCAGATAATCGCTGATCCAGGGGCTGGCCGATGACAGACGGATCAATTGCGTCAACGCGCCCGGATTCTCAGCCAGCAGCGACAAGTAAACATTCCGTCCGACGACAGCTTCAAATAACTTCAGAATGCGCTTCAAGGTTTCATCGGGGTTGTCGACCTGCATCATGGCTTCTATCAATTGCGGCATCAGGCGGTCAAGGACGCCGGCGCCTTTGGCTGTCAGTTTTCTGACGGCCAGCGAATTTTTAAACGCCTTGATGGCGGCCAGCATCTCATCGGTCCGCTCGAAACCGTACTTGCTCAGTTCGTCTGCCAATTCGGCGTCATCGGCTGTGCAGTTCCAGATTTTCCGGCTGATGCTGTCGGCATCAGCCTGTTTCGACAGCGAGAAGACCAGACCAAACACGGCATGCACCTGAGCTCTGACTCGGTCCAGATCGGCTTTAAATGCAAGCCAGGCGGGATAATCCAGCGAGTAGGCCAGTATTTCCCGCACGATCGGATCGGTAGGCAAATCATGCGTTTGCCGGTCCTGATATGCCTGAATATGGTTTTCCACCCGGCGCAGGAAACGATAAGACACAATTAACTGCTCGGCGTCCCTTTGAGTCAGCAACTCCAGTTCGCCGAGCCGCTGGAGAATATCCAGAATGCCGCGCTTCTGCAGCGACCGTTCACTGCCACCGCGAATCAACTGAAAAGCCTGACCGATAAACTCCACTTCGCGTATGCCGCCCGGCCCCAACTTGATGTTTTCCATGCGGTCCTTGCGTTTCAGCTCCTGCATAATCTGCAACTTTAACGAACGCAATTCCTCAAAAGCGCCGTAATCGAGATAACGCCGGTACACAAAAGGCTTCAGCATGGCTATCAGTTGCGCGCCGGTTTTAAAGTCGCCCGCAACCTGGCGGACTTTGATCATGGCGTAGCGTTCCCATTCCCGAGCCTGGGTTTGATAGTAGATCTCCATGCCGTCGAAATTCATGATGATGGGGCCGCTGTCGCCATACGGTCTGAGCCGGATGTCCGTCCTGAACACAAAGCCGTCCACGGTCATTTCATCGAGCACCTTGACCAAACTCCGGCACAGACGAGTAAAGAACTCACCATAAGTGGTTTCCTTGCGATCTGGCAGGACGCCGTCTTCGGCATAGGCGAAAATCAGGTCGATATCGGAAGAATAATTCAGCTCGTAGGCGCCCAGCTTGCCCATACCCAGCACGATCAACTGCTGCGGACTGCCGTCAGCCAGCAAAGGCGTGCCGCGCAAGTCGCAGGCTTTCCGATACAGGAAGTCCAGCGCATATTGAATACAGGCATCGGCCAGCAGCGACAATTCCAGCAGCGTTTCATTCAGATCGGCCCAGCCGGCCAGATCGCGCCAGGCGATCCTGATCATTTCCCGCCGACGGAAACGGCGCAATTCAGACATCAGCGAAGCTTCGGAATCGACCGCCAGCTGTGCCATTCGGCTATGATAGCCCTGCTCGTCATAGGCGATGAACAGATCGTTGGAATTCACCAGGTCGACGATGATTTCCGGCCGGCGCGTACAGCTTTCCGCAACAAAATCACTCGATCCCCAGACCTTGACCAGTGAAGCCACGAATTCCGGCGCTGCCTGAAAAGTTAGTTCCAATTCGGAAAGCCGTCCGCACCATGCACTCAGGGATGATGTTACGTTAGCGCTTAACGCTTCGGGTAATGCTTCAAGTTCAGATTCAAGATGATTGATAAACGACATGCTCGACCCACAGACCTGGAAAACCCACATGATAACCAATCCGTGAACGGATGCATAAGATGTATTTGTCTGAAATGTCCTGAAAATATCAAGACACCACGCAGAGCGTGACTATGATCGGCAACGAATCAAATAAGTTGCCTGATTTGAACGAAACATCATTCACTTTCTCAACCAGAGCATCCTTAATGCGGCGCCCGGAGGCCAGACATTTTTATCTTTTTCAATGGCGTCAGAGCCTGCCTCCCCTCTAGGTCATAAATAACGGGATTATGAGCCTGATGAGAATAAATCAAAAGTCATCGGCACCCTGACATTCAACTTAACATCCTGCGAATCGTCTGTCGTGCCTATTCCGAGCGACAAGTTTAAAGTCGTTTTGGGTGTGTACTTGAAAGAATAGCCAACCAAGAGTTGTCCTATATCCAGTTCGCTGTCACTCACTGGCGCACCGTTAATGTCAGACCTGAAGACATGTTTGTGCGAGTACCCCAGACTGAACGATGAGCGTTCATTAAGGCCAAAACCCATACCGAAGCTTAAGCCTACCGCATCGCCCGGATCAAAGTTGCCAACGGCCTCGCTCGTCTCGGCGTTATAACTGTAACTGATATTACCGAAAAAAACGGCCGGGTCCGAGGGATACATCGCCGTGATGCTGGGCTGGATGCTGAAATAGCCTACGCCTGTCGGCAACTCGGTCGGAAATTGCGCTCCAGCTACGCCTTGAGCCATTGCATATTCCACGTCAAACGGGCTTGTTCCTGTCGGAACCGTTGCCACCAAGTTGCCTACAAGAATCGGCCATCCGCCGGAACCGCCACTAAGCTGATAGCGGGCAGCGAATTCCAGATCGCCTATATCAGTTCCAGTCGCATTGAATGTTTCATCAATACCTGCGCCACTGTCCGCAGGACGTGAACGTTGCGTATCTTCACGGTAGACATAAGGTGCTTTGAACTCCAGCTCAAGGCGATCCGTAATGCCATAACGCGCGCCCAAATTGCCGATAAAACTGTGCCGTTTAATCTGTCGAATATCGATGAGGCCGACAGTAATAGCGGGGAAAGTATATGCATCAAGAAAAACCCTGTTGTTATCGATATAAGAGTATTCCAATGAAGGCTCGAAGACGAGATTTCCCTTTCTGGTTAACACGCCGCCGACAGTCTCGCTCAAACGAGGAAGTTCGGGCGGTCTTGCTTTTTCTTTTGTTTGCGGAGGCGCTTCGCCGACAGGTTTGGAAGGAAGCGGATTTTGTGATTGCATGCCGGCATTCATTTTCGCGGCCACTACAGGCGGCTTGGCCGCCTGATTGACCGGCGCCGGCTTAATTCCGGCTGCCGGGTTTGTTAAAGAATCGAGACGCGCCTTTAACATCTCGATCTCCTTACCCTGCTCAGTAATGATACGCCGCTGTTTCTCGAATTCTTTTTGCTGCTCCAGAAAAAGTTTTCGGTATTCCTCGATGGAACTCTCCTGGTGCCTTGCGTTTTCGGCAAAAGCTTCGCTATTAAGCAGCACACCCGAGCTAAAGATAAATCCGTTAAGCACTCCCACGAGAGAAAATCCCACACTCCCAATTTTATCTAGCTTCATTTACTTCATTTCCATTATTTCACTGACACGAATAAACAACAGCCCTTCCCTGATTTAATAAACGCTAACCACTTCAAGCGCTATAAAACTGCAATCGGTAATTAATGAAGAACTGCCTGACTAAAACTACGACTGGAATGAACCCCCTTGGAGATCGGCTTAACGTTTATCTGTGAAACGTTGAGCAGACTGTGAAAACCAACTTTTAAATAGTTGTTGTTATTATTAAAGGATGTTTTTCTGTTTATATTTCATTACATATTGACGAACAATTAGTGATACTACTTAAGTAGATTTACTTACTGGCTGATATTACGCACGCATCGATCTCTGTTCTGTTTTAGTTTTGTCCGGAGAACATGGGTTAAGGCGGTCAAGCGACGAGGGTAGTGTTCAGGCGTCTTGAGAGAGAAGGCCAACGTTAAGTGCTTCAGGAGAATTCCGGGCTGCGCAGTAGATGGGAATTCACCGGTGTCCTATAGGGTATTACTGCCTGTATATCTCGGCTTTACCCTAAAGGGCACAAGTGAATTCGACCCTACGACCGCGCAACACCGGTTATTAATTTGCGATGAGTGAAATGGTGTTTGGCAGAGCGGGAACAAGTGTTGAGATATTTGAGGGCAGATTTCGCAAGGTGATGTTAATCTCAGTAATAGCGTTGATGATCTGATTGTCCAGATTATTCTGGATAACAGAGTGCAGCCCCGAATCAGCCAATATTTGTGATAAGTTTTGTAGACCGTTCTGAGAAAGCGCAACGTTGTTCGGCAACTGAAATACAGAGGAAAAAGATTCCTTGCCATTCAAATAAATTGTTTTTTCCAGGCTGACATCGATGATCATGCCATTCGGCAAAGTGAAGCCGCCGCGTGATTCGGCCAGCTCGGCATCGGATGCGGCTTCCCAATTAGCCAGTGGGCTGTCCGCCTCTGCCGTCAGATCAGATGCCGGCGCTTGAGGGGTGAAGCCGATCAATAGCCAAACCGCAGCTGCTGGGAGTTTTCGGTAAAGATTAAATCGGTAAGCTTTCATCTTAAATACTCTTGGGTCAAGCGGTTAAAAATCCCAATGCCCCGGCTGCAGCAGATTGAATTCCCCCAAGCTGGCTCGATCGACTGCCGATCCTAATGGCGCTTTAATCTGAAGTTCCCAATCTTCCTGAACCTGAAAGCGTGCCGCCGCCCTATTCGGTTTATTATGGATTACAAAGAGAATACGGTTGCCCCACATTTCCTCGAACTCATCGCGAGGGATCGTTTTCACGCCTACGGCTGGATCTCCGACCAGAACCTCACGCTCATTGAGCCCTTTTATGATCACGAAATGCAGATAGCCTTTATTGTCGATAATGGTAATTGCCGGGGCCTTGGCGGCGATCAACTGATCCAGTTTGATTTTATATCCGTCAGCCTGATAGCCCCGCCTCTCCAGATAAAACTTCATATCCAATAACGAAAATCCCTTCTTCTGTATCAACTGCTGATCGCCGTTGTTATACATGTCGGCAAATACACTTTGTTCATCGACCACATCGTCATAGTGATAAGTCAACAAACTCGCCAATGTTGCCGAGCCGCAGCTGAAATCATATTGCTGCTTGTAGACGGTCTTGAACCGGCGCTCTGCAAAACTCGTCACCGGTATATTGTAGTTTCCGGCTCCCGCGAGACCGTTAAAATCGATAGAACCGGCATAACTGTTCAACGCGGGCAGCATAAAAAAGACGTACATAACGATCAATCGTTTCATACCGCTTCCTTCTCAATAAAAAAGCTCAAGGCATGATTGTCACATTCACGATAGTCGCATCCTGAATAAGAACATTATTGCCTGTATTCTGAATAACCGAGTTTATGCCGACAGCGTTAGCAAATGCGCCACTGTCAATAACATTGTAACCGGTGACCGTATTATTGGCTTCGTTGCCGCTTAACTCCGCCTTCAGGTTCATGCCATTAAGTGTTAGGTAATCTACACCGCCCTTTCCACGCTCATTGTCCAATTCATCCTGCATTGCAGTTTCGGCCTGCGAAAAAGCCAGCCCATTCCGGCCTTCAGCAGAGCCGGCAACTGCTGCTGCCTGGCCTGAGATCATTACGACAAGGAGAGTCAATAAGCCACCCTTTAAAATCGTGTCCATCATATTCTCCTGATTCCGTTATTTTCACTGTGTCAGTAAAAGCCGGTAAGCAGCCATTCACTCATCGGCAGGCTTCATTAAATGAAGCTAAGCTATAACTTATCGATTGACGTTTATATTGCCTTGAACAGAAATTTGCTGTTGAACCAGTGCGTTGTCACCAAGGTTTTGTACGCTCTGGTTAATGCCGGCTGTACTCTTGAATGAATCGGTCATACTGTTGTTAGGTGTAACAGAAGCAAGCGCAGTTATAGAAATGGCAGTTGTACCGGTAACAGCACCGGCCAGGGTTGAGTCATTAACCTTATAGTTAGAGGTTGCATTTCCGTCTATAGCTGAAACAGAACCATCACCGGCTGAGGGCAATTGCGCTTTCACGCCAATAAGAGCAGGGTCCGCCCATGCACTTGAAACGGAGCCCAAAGCCAACAGGATGCCTGCAGTTAAGATTTTTTTATTGAAATGTTTCATGTCATGACTCCTTACGAGATAGAAGATCATCAGATTTTTCTGATGTATTTGAATGAACTAGAAAAATCAGAATGACATTTGCAATCCCTCTAGCTCAATCTCTAATTTAGTTTCATTTACGCTAACCTTAAATTTCCATAAAACCGATTCGAACAATACCCACAACCTGAAGAAACGCTTGAAGCAATTAAGCTTTTTCTTGCTGCTAAGATTTTTTACTGGATGGGTTTCTAGCTCCATATGAGATAAAAAATCATCAGACTTTCTCTGATGCACTTGGATCAGCCAGAAAAACCGGATGCTGCTCCGGCGAAGCTACCAGCTCAACCACGGCTTTAGTTTTGATCAAGCTGACCTTAAATTTCCATAAAACCAATCTCAAAAAATACTCATAATCTGAAAAAATACTTATGCATTGATAAAAGGTTCATTATTGTTTGATATTTAAATTTAAGATTGGCGCAAACCGAATGCCTTATATGTTGGGAAGAAGCGAACAAGCTAATAGACCTGTTCTGGCGTTTTATTAAAAATATATATGAATAGAAAGCTTCTCCGGCTTTAGCGTTTTCTTTGGGGATAATAAGAAGGAAAATGATGGATATGGCGAATTTGCCCGTTTTTTAACGAATAGAAAACAAAAATCAACTGGACTTTAAACTGGGCGGCTAACCAGTTTCATTGTTCGTTTGATTGATGGTTCGTTTTCGTTCGATACTCAGCTCAACCAGCGCCATGATTTTTGCAATCTGAAAAATAAGCGCTTTTATCGCTTATTCATATATTGACAATACTTCGGACAGTTTTAATGGAGAAGAACCATGAGCAAACTCTGGGATAATACGGTTTCTGACATCGAACAACCCCAGAAATCAGCTCATGGAAGGAATAGTAAACTCAGTTTTA